>JBMTAR010000022.1:0-17112 GCA_049428925.1 Gemmatimonadaceae bacterium | reverse complement strand
TCGCCGGTGTTCGGGTTCACCCGCACCCGCTCCCCCGACGCGATGAACTCCGGCACCTGGATCGTGACGCCGTTCTCGAGGATCGCCGGCTTCGAGCTCGCCGTCTTCGTCGCCGTCTTCATCACGGGCGCCGTCTCGGTGATCGCCAGGTTCAGGAACTGCGGCAGCTGCACCGACATCGGCCGCCCATTATAGAACTCGACCATCACCATCATGTTGTCCTGCATCCACGGCGCGTTGTCTCCGAGCGTCTCCTCGTCCATCTCGAGCTGCTCGTAGTTGTCCGTGTTCATGAAGTGATACGTCTCGCCGCTCTTGTACAGGAACTGGAGCTCCTGCGTCTCCATGTCCGCCTTGTGGATCTGGTCGTCGGCGCGGAACCGATGCTCGAAGTTGTTCCCCGAGCGCAGGTTCTTGAGCTTCGCCTGCACCATCGCGCGGAGATTCCCCGGCGTGTGGTGACGGAACTCGATGATGCGGCAGGGATCGCCCTCGAACACGATCACCATCCCGCGACGGATCTGCGTGGCTGGCAGCGCCATAGGTCGGACTCGGACAGGAGGAAGGTCTAAACCTCGACAGCCTCGAAATTTAGCCGAGCTCGGCGTCGAGGGTCAACGGGGAGACGCCGGCCGTCACCACCCGGTTGGCCGGTCCCGCGGTCCCTGCTACCGGTGTGCGTTACGGCTGCGGGGAGAGCGCCGAGAGAACCGGCCCGAGGCGCCGCCACATCGCCCGCGCCGCCCGACGCGCGCCCTCCTCGTTCGGATGGATCCCGTCGTCCTGATTCAGCGCCGGCACCCCCGCGACCCCATCCAGGAAGAACGGGATCAATCCGACCGCTTCGGCCGCCGCGACCTCGCCGAAGGCGTTGTGGAAGGCGCGTGTGTACGCCGGCCCGAGGTTCCGAGGCGCCTCCATCTGCGCGAGCAGGATCCGCGCGCTGGGATTCGCGCGCCGCACCTTCCCGATGATCGCCCGGAGGTTCGCCCGCGTGGAGTCGACGTCGAGCCCACGGAGCCCATCATTCGCCCCGGTCTCGATGACCACCACCGCCGCCGGGCCCCGCAGCAGCCAGTCCGCCCGACGGAGCGCCCCGGCCGAGGTCTCTCCACTCAGCCCCGCTCCATCCACACGCACCGAGACGCCGAGCGAATCGGCGATCCGCTGCAGGACCGCGGGGTACGCGGAGTCAGGGTCGAGCCCGAGCCCCGCCGTGAGGCTCGTCCCGATGATGAGGACGCGCGGCACGGCGGTTGGCGCAGGCGCGGCCGCCTGGGTTGATTCCATCGCAGCCGCGGGAACGCCCGCCCCGCCCGCCGTCTTCTCCTGGGAGCCGCCGCACGCCGCCAATCCGAGCGCCGCGACGACCCGCCATCCGACCGTCCTCATTCGATCCATGCTCGCAGCCCGCGACCTCACGAAGGAATACCCGAGCGGCACCGGTGCGCTCGCCGTCCTCAAAGATGTCTCGTTCGACATCCCACAGGGAGCGTTCGTCGCCATCGTCGGCCCCTCGGGGAGCGGCAAGACAACCCTCCTCGGCCTCCTCGCCGGGCTCGACCTCCCGTCACGCGGTGCGGTCACCCTCGACGGCGTCGACCTCACCCGCCTCGACGAGGACGGCCGCGCCCGCCTCCGCGGCGAGAAGGTGGGCTTCATCTTCCAGAGCTTCCAGCTGATCCCGACGCTCACGGCCGTCGAGAACGTCCAGGTGCCGCTCGAACTCCGCGGCGCGTCGGACGCCGCGGACCGTGCGCAGGACCTTCTCGCGCGCGTCGGGCTCGCGGGCCGCACGCACCACTACCCGACCCAGCTCTCGGGCGGCGAGCAGCAGCGTGTCGCCATCGCCCGCGCCTTCGTGAACCGGCCGCGCATCCTCTTCGCCGATGAACCGACGGGCAACCTCGATGGCGCGACAGGCGAGAAGATCGTCGCGCTCCTCGACGCGCTGAACCGCGAGTCGGGCGCGACGGTGGTGATCGTCACGCACGACCTCACCCTCGCCGAGCACGCACAGCGTGTGATCCGGCTGCGCGACGGCGTGGTGATCGAGGACCGCCCGGGCCGCGGGACGCCGACCGCCACGCCGCCCCCCACGCTGGACGCGGCGACGACGGCGCAGGCGTGATGCCGAGCCCCGCGCTCGCCCCGCTGCTGCGCCTCGCCTGGCGCGAGAGCCGGACCGCCCGCCGGCGGCTCCTGCTCTATATGAGCTCGATCTCCCTCGGCGTCGCGGCGCTCGTCGCCATCGACTCCTTCGCGTCCAATGTGCAGGTCTCCATCGAGGCGCAGTCCAAGGCGCTGCTCGGCGGTGACCTGAACCTCCGCACACGCGACGGCTTCACCCCGGCAATCGACTCGCTCCTCGACTCCCTCGGGACCGCCGGGATCCCCTCGGCGAAGGTCCAGAGCTTCGGCTCGATGGCGATCGTCCCGCGCACCGGCGCGACGCGCCTCTCGCAGGTCCGCGCCGTGGGCGAGGGCTACCCGTACTACGGCGAGGTCCTCACGGAGCCGGCCGGGGCGTGGGGCTCGCTGCACGAGGACCGGAACGCCTTCGTCGACCCCTCGCTGATGATCTCGCTCGGCGCCGAGGTGGGCGACACCCTAAACGTCGGGTTCGCGCGCTTCGTGATCCGTGGCCGGATCGTGAACGTCCCGGGCGATCCCGGCATCGCCGGCACCGTCGCGCCGCGCATCTTCATCCCCGCCCGCTATCTCGCCGAGACGCAGCTCACCGGCTTCGGGAGCCGCGTGGAGCACGAGGTGGTCGTGCGCCTCCCCGAGGGCACCGATGCGACGACGTGGGTCACCCCGTTCAAGGCGCGCTTCGACTCCCTCGGCGTGCGAGTGCGCACGGTGCAGGAGAACGAGGTCGACCTCACCGACGCGATCGCGCAGCTCGCGCGCTTCCTCGGCGTGGTCGGGCTCATCGCCCTCCTCCTTGGTGGCATCGGGGTCGCGAGCGGCGTCAACGCCTTCGTGCAGCGGAAGATCGACACCGTCGCCGTGCTCCGTTGCCTCGGTGCCTCAAGCGCGCAGGTGCTTGTGATCTACCTCGTGCAGGCAGGGGCGATGGGATTCCTCGGGGCGGCGCTCGGCGCCGTGATCGGCGTGGGGATCCAGCTGCTGCTACCCGAACTCCTCACCGGGTTCCTGCCGGTGGACGTCACGGTGACGCCGGTGCCGTCCGCGATCGCGCTCGGCATTGGCATCGGCGTCTGGGTCGCGCTCGTCTTCGCGCTCCGCCCGCTGCTGGTGCTGCGCCTCGTCTCCCCGCTGCAGGCGATCCGCCGCGACAACGCAGCCCTGACCGCCTCACGGCGCGGCGACCGATGGAGCTGGGCGGTGGACCTGGCGCTCCTCAGCAGCGTCTTCGGCCTCGCGGCGATCCGCGCCGAGACCCTCGCGCAGGCGGGATGGTTCACGGCAGGGATCCTCGTGAGCCTTGGGATCCTGTACGGCAACGCCTCGCTCGTCGCGCGCCTCGCGCGCCGACTCGGGACGTTCCGCTGGCCCTACGTGGTCCGACAGGGGATCGCGAACCTCTATCGCCCCGCGAGCCAGACCCGCTCGGTGATTCTCGCGCTCGGCTTCGGTTCGTTCCTCGTCACGACGAACATCCTCGTGCAGGCCAACCTGCTGCAGTCCTTCGACGTGACCGCAGCAGCGGCCCGAGGGAACCTGGTCTTCTTCGATGTGCAAGAGGATCAGCAACCGGGCCTCGACTCGATGGTGCGCCAGCCCGGACAGGACATCGTCTCCACGACCCCGATCGTGACGATGCGGCTACAGGAGATCAACGGCGAGTCGACACAGGCGTGGGCCGAGGCGAAGGGGCTCTCGCCGCGGTACTGGGCGTTGCGCCGCGAGTACCGCTCGACCTACCGCGACACGCTCGAGGCGACCGAGTCGGTGACGGCGGGCCGCTTCCACGGAGCCGCCGCCGCGTCGGACACGCTCTATGAGTTCTCATTCGAAGAGGACGTCGCCCGCGACCTGCAACTGACCGTCGGCGACGTCGTGACCTGGGACGTGCAGGGCGTGCCGGTGCGCGCGCGGCTCACGAGCACGCGGAAGGTGGAGTGGGGCCGGTTCCAGCCGAACTTCTTCGCCGTCTTCCAGTCGGCAGCGATTGCTGCGGCGCCCAAACAGTTCGTGCTCGTGGCCGACGTCCCGAGCGACACCGCGGTCGCGCTGTTGCAGCGGGATGCGGTGCGACGGTACCCGAACGTCTCGAGCATCGACCTCTCCCTCATCCGCAACACCATCACACAGATCGTCGATCGCGTCACACTGACGGTGCGATTCCTTGCGCTGTTCAGCCTCGCGATGGCGGTGCCGGTGCTCTTCAGCGCCGTGGCGGCGACGCGACGCGATCGCCTGCGCGAGGGGGTGTTGCTCAAGACGCTCGGCGCGACGAAGGCGCAGATCGGACGGATCCTCCTTTCGGAGTACGCGCTCCTCGGCCTCCTGGGGGCGCTGAGCGGGATGCTGCTCGCCTTCGGCGGAGCGTGGGCGCTCACGCGCTTCGTGTTCCAGGGGGACTTCGCGCCGGCGCTCGGCCCCGCCGCGGGAATCGCGGTCGTGATGATGGGGCTCGCGGTCGGCATCGGCCTCCTGACCGGCCGCGACGTCTTCCGTGAAACCCCGATGGCGGCCCTCCGCGAGTGACGGGCGTCGCGGCGACGCTCCGCGACAGGGCGCCGGGCCGCGGGTGGTGGTGGCGACTCCCGCTGCTCGTCTGGCTCGCGCGCTCCGCAGCCGCCCCGCTCACCGACATCGACCGCGGCGGCGTCTTCGGCGGGATCACCTTCGGAGCGCACGAGTTCGGCCATCTACTCTGGGCGCCGTTCGGGGAGTGGATGGGGATCGCTGGGGGGAGCCTGACGCAGTTGCTCGTCCCGATCGGTGCGGCGGCCCTGATGGTGCGCTCGCGCGACTGGTTCGGGCTCGCGATCGCGGGATTCTTCCTCGCGAGCAGCCTTGGGAACCTCGCCTGGTATGTGGCCGATGCGCGCGCCGAAGCGCTCCCGCTGGTGAGCATGTCGCCGGATGGCGCGATCCACGACTGGAACTACCTGCTCGCGTCCCTCGGCTGGCTGACGCGCGACGTCGCGCTCGCCGACGCCCTCCGGCGGACGGGGTGGGTGCTCGTCGCCGCCTCGACGCTCCTCGGCGGGGTCCTGCTCTGGTGGATGGCGACGGCGCCGCGGCGCGCCGATTAGACTTCGCGCGTCAGCGGGTCCGGCACTGGGGCCGCTGTGGCGGGAGTCCCGCGCATCGGATCGACTCGTCCATCCCCTGAGTGAGGGTGCCGCACGCGGTGTTGACCGCGGTCCGGAGCGCCTCGAGGGAATCCTTCCCGGACGCGGCCGCGCAGTTCTCCGCCCCGTTGAAGGTGACACAGGCGGTGCACTCCACCTGCTGGGCGCCGAGGGTGTTGTAGAGCAGGAGGCCACCGAAACCGGTGGCGAGGGCGATCGTGATGACGGTGCTGCGCCGCATAAGGAACCTCTGAGGGACGCGGGATGACGCGCTTCGCAAGATACGGCTGGGCCGTGCTCGGCTTCAATCTGCTGGTGATCCTCTGGGGCGCCTACGTGCGCGCCTCGGGGTCGGGTGCGGGCTGCGGCGCGCACTGGCCGCTCTGCAACGGCGTGGTGATCCCGCGGGCGCCGGCCCTCGAGACGATCATCGAGCTCACGCACCGGGCGACGTCGGGTGTGGCGCTGTTGCTCGTCGTGGCGCAGCTGGCGTGGGCGCGACGGATCGCCCCCCGACGCGGACCGCTCTGGTGGGCCGCGCACGCGGCGATGGCCCTGATGCTCACGGAGGCGCTGGTCGGCGCGGGCCTGGTGCTCTTCGAGATGGTCGCCGAGAACGCGAGTCTCGCGCGGGCGTGGTGGCTCGCGGCGCATCTGCTCAACACGTTCGGATTGCTCGCGATGCTCGGCCTCGTCCCGTGGCTGGCCGCCCGGGCGGGGCGGATCGGTTCCACGGCGGACGCCTCGGCTGCGGCGGACGCCTCGGCTGCGGCGTACACCTTCAGCGGGGCGCTCGCCACGGCGTGGCACGCGGCCGGCCGCGAGCGCGGCCTCCTCCTCGTCGCGCTCGGGGGCACGCTGCTCCTCGGGATGACGGGCGCGATCACCGCGCTCGGCGACACGCTCTTCCCGTCACAATCCCTCGCCGAGGGATTCGCGCAGGATTTCTCGCCCACGGCCCACCTGCTGATCCGGCTCCGGGTGATCCACCCGACGCTCGCGGTCGCGATGGCCGCCGTGCTGCTCCTCACCGCTGGCGTCTGCGCGACGCGGCGCCCGTCTCGCGAGACCCGCCGCTTCGGCATCGCCGTCGCCTCGCTCGTGATGACGCAGTTGCTGGCGGGGGTGGTGAATCTCGTCCTGCTCGCCCCGACCTGGATGCAGCTCGTCCACCTGCTGCTCGCCGACGTGCTCTGGCTCGCGCTGGTGGGGCTTGCAGCCGCTACGCTGGCGACGGCCCCGCGGGATTGATCCGCATCGAGCCCGGCAACGCGTCGAGGAGGCGGTTGAGGTCGGCGGCACGGTCAAGGCTCGTGACGAACGTGAGGCCATCGACGGTGACGACGAGGAGTTTCGAGACACCGTAGACGACGACGCGCCCGTGGCCGGCGTGTACGACGTTGCTCTCCGCGTCGACGAACCGCACGTCACCGATCGCGCCGTTGCCGTCGTCGTCGAGATCGCGCGCACGGCGCAGCGACGCCCAGGTGCCGACGTCATCCCAGCCGAAGTCCCCGAGCGTGACAAGGAGCCGGTCGGTGCGCTCGAGGAGGCCCCGCTCGAGCGAGGTCGCGCGCACACGCGCGACGAACGCGTCAAGGTCCCCACGTCGGACGGCATCGAGCGCCGAGGCGACCTCGGGTGTGTGGGAGCTGAGCTGCGACAACACCGTCCGTGCCGGCGCGACGAGGATCCCGCCGTGCCAGAGCGCTCCCGACGCGATCCGCAGCTCCGCCTCGATGGCGCTCGGCTTCTCGACATACCCCGAGGTCACGGCGACACCACCGGCGGTGAGCGGCTGGTCGGTGTCGATCGGCAGACCCGGCTGCACGTAGCCGAACGCGGGCTCCGCACGTGACGGGCGGATGCCGATGGAGACGAGCGCCTCGTCCCGCGCGGCGACCGCCGCGGCCCGACGCACCGTCTGCCGGAAGACCTCGGGGAAGGCGACGGCGAGGTCGGCGTGCACCGCACAGCAGAGGGCGCCCGGTCCCGCGCGGCGCACCAGCTCCGCGGCGGCCCAGGCGAGCGCGGCGGCGGTGCCGAGCGGGCGCGGCTCGACAAGCACGTTCTCGTCGGGGACGTCGCGCGTCACCGAGCGGATTGCCGGCGCGATGTCGTGGCTCGTGAGGATCAGCACCCGTTCGGGCGGGATCAGGGGCTGCAGCCGTCCGACGGTGTCCTCGATGAGCGTCCGCTCCGAGACCAGCGCGAGGATCGGCTTCGGGCGCGCGGGGGTCGAGAGGGGCCAGAATCGCGACCCGATGCCACCCGCGAAGACCACCGCCCAGAGGGCGGCATCGATCGCGGGGTCGATCGTCTCGACCGGACCGGCGGCGGTGAGAGTGCCGAGTCCGAGGTCGGCGTCGTCGAGCGGCGGCATCGCGCGCAAAGGTACGCTGGCGACAGAGGTGCCGGCTACTCGGGGATTCCTGTGCGCGCCCTCAGCGTACGCCGGACGGACGGCGGCGAGGGGACGAGTGATTGTAGGGGATGCTCGGGGGAACGCGGCGAGGCTGGATCATCTGCGCGCTGGCACTCCTTGGGAGCCGCCGGCTGGACGCCCAGGGTCTCACAATGGACGCACCGCACGTCTACCTCCCGCCGCACCCCTGCCCCCCCGCCCCCACCGCCCTGGTCCTCGGCGGCGGCGGCGCCAAGGGGATGGCCCATCTCGGCGTACTCGCCGTCCTCGACTCGCTCGGCATCACCCCCGACCTCATCGTCGGCACGAGTGCGGGGGCGGTGCTCGGCGCGATGTGGGCGAGCGGCGAGTCGGCGGCGTCGATCGAGGCGCGCGTCCGCGCCGCCCGACTCGACCGGATCGTGCGCCCCTACTCGCCGAGCCTCGCGCCCGCGTTCGCGTCGGCGCGGCCCCTCTTCGTCTGGGAGCGCGCGGGGGCGCGTTGGGTCGTGCAGGATGGCGCTGTGCGCGATGAGGAGGCGGACAGCGCGCTCGCGGCGCTCCTCGCCCCCGCGGAGGCACACACCGGCGGCGACTTCGACGCGCTCCCGATCCCGTTCCGCGCGGTGGCCACCGACCTCCGGACGCGCGAGGTGGTGGTGCTCGACCGCGGACGACTCATCGACGCGGTGCGCGCGAGCATGGCGATCCCGGTACTCCTCCGTCCGGTGCCGCGCGAGGGCCGCACGCTGGTGGACGGAGGCCTCAGTGCGAACAATCCGGTCGCCGTGGCACGCGCGCTCGGCGCCCAGCGCGTGATCGTCGCGACAATCGCGTCCCCGGTGCCGGACGTGACGCGACTCGACGACCCCCTCACCGTGGCGAGCGCGGTCTTCGAGTTCCTGTTCATCCAGGAGCCGATGTCGCTGGGCGCCTCGGATGTCCGGATCGCGCTGCCGACCGCCGCCTACGGGATGCTCGACTTCCGGCCGACCACCCTCGACACACTCATCGCGCTCGGTCGAGCGACGGCGTCGGCGGCGCTCGACGCGCGGTGCGTCCGACCACTGACGGCGACCCCGCGGCGGGTGACGATTCCCGTCACGACGGCGGCGCGCCCCCCGGCGAACGTGTCGTCCGCAGAACGGATCGGTCTGGCCATCGCCTACGACCACGCCCTCTCCGCGCAGGCGTGGACTGTCTGGTCGGCGCCGGCGACACGACGACTGGGCGCGCGGTCGGTCGAGCTGACCGTGGCGCCGTGGGCGCTGCGGATTCGGGGGACGACCCGAGGACGCCGTGTGGGTGCCTCGCTCGACCTCAGCGCGCACCGCCTGCCGACCTTCCGCGACCGGCGCGAGGTCGGCGCCGTGCAAGCGGACGATGCGCTGCTCACGCTCGGGCTGCCGCGCGCCGCGACCGCCGGTTGGCGCGTGGATGGCGGGCTCGCCGGCTGGGCGGGACGGCGCGCCGGCGTCGATGGGCGCACGGACGCCGGTGTCTCATTGGCGCTCGTCCAGCGCCGCACACGCGAGCCGGCGCCCGCGTTCCTGATCGCGGGCATCGCGCTGGCGCGCTGGCGCCAGCTCACCCTTGAGGCACGGCCGCGCGGGGCGCTCGGCCTCCTCCGACTTGAGGGACGCCTCCTCGCCAGCGTGGGAGAGGGCGTGCCCCTCGCCAGACGACCGACCCTCGGCGGGCTCGACGGATTCGCGGGGCGCCCGCTCCTCTCCGCCCGAGGCGACCATCTCGCCTCGCTCGCGATTCGCGCCGCGTGGCCGCTGCGACCGCGGTTGCGCGCGGAATTCGAACCGATGATCGGCCGGGTCGGCGAAGGTGGCTTCGACCGTGGATCGGAGCCCGCGCACGGCACACTCCACCGCGGCCTCCGCGTCGGCCTCGCGGTCGAGACGCCGCTTGGGACCTTCCGCGTGAGCGAGGGCTTCGCGGCCGACGGCGGGCGCACGGCCTATGTCCGGTTTGGCGACTGGCGCTGACCTGTATCAGCAACGCGCCTCAGCGACGCGCGTCAGTGCCGCGCGATGTCGATGACTTCGATGCGGACGAGTTGCGTCACCCAACGGGACGCGCGCTGATCCCCCTCGACGATCACGCGCCGCGGGAGTCGCGCCGG
The DNA here is from genome assembly GCA_049428925.1 of Gemmatimonadaceae bacterium. Classification (GTDB taxonomy): domain Bacteria; phylum Gemmatimonadota; class Gemmatimonadetes; order Gemmatimonadales; family Gemmatimonadaceae; genus Pseudogemmatithrix. The sequence goes on along the minus strand of JBMTAR010000022.1, from coordinate 7,304 downwards.
CGTGAGCGGCGCGCCATCCTCGCGATCGACCAGCCAGGCGCGTCGCGCGCCGAGGGACGGGTCGAGGTCGGCGAGCGCGAGGGTCGCGCGATAGCCGTCCGCGCCGACGAGGACGAGCACACGCGCCAGCGCGGGGCCGCGCAACGAATCCGTCGCAATCCCGGCGAGCCGAAGCGCCGCACGGAGTTCGACCCCCTCCCACGTCCAGCCGTGCGCGTGCACCTCGGCGCGCCCGCTGTGTCGCGGCAGCGCGGCGAGCTGCGAGGCGGTGAGGATACGCGTGGCCCCGGTGGGGTCGACGATGGTGAGTGACGTCGCGAGCGGCGTCGCGGGCGCCGACGCGTGATCGTGGTCCTGCGCAGCAAGACGCGGGGCCAGTGCGAGGGTGACTGCCAGGAGGACGCCGACGTTCAGAACCACTCCGCGTCGAACTCGAGCGCAGCGTCGTCGTTCCGCTCGAGCAGGTCGGCATCGGGCGCGTTCTTCGGCAGCTCGAACCCGAAGTAGAACCGGGCGGCCGCGACCTTCGCCTGATAGAAGCGGGCCTCGTCGCCGGTGGCGCCCGCGACGAGCGCCCGTGCCGCGACGGTGGCCTGCCGGAGCCAGAGCCACGCGTACACCACGCGCGACGCGAGATCGAGGTACACCGACGCGTTCGCCAGCCCACGCGTCGGGTCCTGCATCAACCCGCGGGCGAGCCCCTGCGTTACACGAATCATCCGATCGAGCGCCGCCGCGAGCGCATCGGCGTGGGCGTCGAGCCCGGCCGTGCGCGCCTCCGTCACCGCGTGGGCGACGCGCGCAGCGAAGGCGGTGAGCGCCGCCCCCTGATCCTGCATCACCTTGCGGCCGAGGAGGTCGAGCGCCTGGATGCCGTTCGTCCCCTCGTGGATCTGATTGAGCCGATTATCGCGATAGAGCTGCTCGACGTCGTACTCGCGCGCGTAGCCGTACCCGCCCATCGTCTGCAACGCGTTCGAGATCCCCTCCTGCCCGTAGATCGCGGGCCAGCTCTTCGCGATCGGCGTGAGGAACTCGAGCAGCACCGTCGCCTCGCGTCGAGCCGCCTCGTCGGGCGCCGTCATCTCGTCGTCGACGAGCCGCGCGCAGGCGAGGACGAGCGCCATCGACCCCTCGGCCGCGCACTTGCCGATCAGGAGCATCCGCCGCACGTCGGCGTGCGCGATGATCGGGACCGGGGGCTTCGTCGGATCCTTCTCCGCGGGGAGCCGACCCTGCCGACGCTGCCGCGCGTACTCCACCGCCGACCGGTAGGCCGCCGTGCTCATCGCCGCACCGGCGCGACCGACGCCGATACGCGCCTCGTTCATCATATGAAACATGTAGGCAAGCCCGCGATGCAGTTCGCCCACCAGTTCGCCGACACAGGGCCCGTGTTCGCCGAAGTTCAGCAGTGTGGAGGTCGTCCCGCGCCATCCCATCTTGTGGATTAATCCGCCGAGCGCGATGTGGTTCGGCTCGCCCGAGCGGCCGTCAGGTCCGACGCGGTACTTCGGGACGATGAAGAGCGAGATGCCCTTCGTGCCGGCGGGCGCGCCGACGATACGCGCGAGCACCAGATGGACAATGTTCTCCGTGAGCTCGTGCTCGCCCGCAGAGATCCAGATCTTGGCGCCCTCGAGCCGAAACGTGCCGTCCGGCTGGGGAATCGCGACGGTGCGAAGGTCGGCGAGACCAGAACCGGCGTCGGGCTCCGTCAGCGCCATCGTCCCGCCGAACCGCCCCTCCAGCATCGGCGGAAGCCACCGCGCCTTCTGCGCCTCCGAGCCGAAGGCGGCGATGAGGTTCGCCGCGCCCGCGGTCAACATCGGATAGCTCGCGGACCCGATGTTCGCCGCCTCGAGCCACGCGATCGCCGCCGACGCGACGACGTGCGGCAGCTGCAACCCGCCGCGCTCGGCATCGTGGGTCGAAGCGATGATCCCCGCCTCGGCCGTCGCGTGGAAGGCGGGCTTGAGTTCCGGCTGAGTGACCACGCGGCCGTCGACGACCGTCGGCTCCTCCTGGTCGTTCCGCTTCCGGTTCGGGAGGTAGTGCGTCTCTGCGACCGCCTGCGCCGTGTCGAGCACGGCGTCGTACACCTCGCGCCCCTGCTCGGCGAAGCGCGGGCGCGTCGTCAGCTGCTCCACCTCGAGCAGCTCATAGAGGAGGAAGCGGAGGTCGCGGGGATCAAGGACGGTGGTCATTCGGGCACCTGGTGGACAGACGACGAGAGAACCCCCGCCCGGCGCGAGGGCGCCGTGGGCTCAGGGGCGGTACGCGATGCAGTCGATCTCGACGCGGAGGCCTTCGCCCGGCAGTCCGGCCGCCTGAATCGTGGTTCGGGCCGGCCGATGCGCCCCGAAGACGCGTTCATACACGGCATTCATCTCCGGGAACTCCGCCATGTCGAGGAGGAAGACGCCGCACCGCAGCACGTGCTGCAGATCGGAGCCCGCCGCGTGGAGGATCGCCTCGACGTTCCGCAGGCACTGCTCCGTCTGGGTCGCAGCGTCCGCACCGGCGAGCGCTCCGGTCGCGGGGTCGGTGGCCCCCTGCCCGGAGACGAAGATCAGCTTCTCGAATGCCATCCCCGGCGAATAGGGACCGACGGGCTTCGGGAGGTTGGTACTGTGGACGGGATGGTGGTGGGTCACGAGGTCGGGGGCTGGGGGGAAGACCTAGGTGAAGACCTGCCTGCGATTCAAGCATACCCGAAGCGCTTGTCCCGCGCAGGGGGCAAGGGAATCATTCGCCGCATGGCGCACACGCAACCGTTGCCGATGCATCGGGTGACCGTCGACGAGGCGGCGACCTACGCGCGCGTGGCGGAGGCGACGTTTGCCGACACGTATGGGGCCTCCAGTGACGCATCGGAGCTCGCGACGCACTGCCGGCTCCACTTCGGCCCCGAGATCCAACGCGCGGAACTGGCGGCCGCCGACGCGGTGGTCTTCGCGGTCACCGCGGCGGATGGGGAGTGGCTCGGGTTCGTGGCGGTGGCGCCCGACCCGGCCCCACCGTGTGTGACGACGGCACGCCCCTTGCACCTCCGGCGCCTCTACGTGGTGCGTGCCGCGAAGGGCGGCGGCGTCGGGCGGCAGCTGGTCGACGCCGCCGTGACCCACGCGCGGGCCGTCGGTGCCGACGCGCTCTGGCTGAAGGTGTGGGAGGGAAATCACGACGCCCACCGCTTCTACGCGCGCACCGGCTGGGAGCACATCGGGACGGCGACCTTCCGCTTCGGGACGCAGGACGAGGATGACCGGGTGATGCTCAAGCGGGTCTGACGTTCCACCCACGGACGGCCCGTACGACCGCCGCCGCACCGATGCCGACGCCCACCACGACCCCGGCTCGCGCCGCCCCGGCGAGCCACGCCTCATCGGCATAGCGCGCCGCGATGCCGTGCAGCGCCCAGGCGACGACGAACGGGAAGGTCCAGTTCCCCCGACGGGTAGCCATCAGGGCCGCGAGTCCCGTCGCGACCCCCATCATCGCCATGGCCCACACCGACTCCGGGATGCCGAACCCACCGAAACCGACCACGTGCGCCACCTGGAAGGTGTTCGCGATCACCGCGACGGAGATCCAGGCGAGGTAAAGATCATGCGGAACGACTAGGCAGATCCGCTCCCAACGATCAGGGGCCGGTGCCCGCCGCAATACCTCCCCGACCGCGATGAGCACGGCGAGGAAGGCGAGCATCAGGACCATCGCCTCGAGGTACCGCGCATACGAGAAGAGCACGATCCATCCGACGTTCAGCGCGCCGACGATGGTCCACCACGGACCGAGGCGCTCGACCGCGCGTCGGCCCCGCTCGCCGGGCCAGAGCTGATACGCGAGGCAGAGCATCAGGCCCGCGTAGATGACGCTCCAGATGCCGAAGACCCAGTTCGCGGGAAGGAAGCGCGAGGGATAGGCGTTGGCGATTTCGCCGATGTTCCGGCCGCTGAGGCCACCGGAGGCGGCCACGAAGTTGCCGTAGAGGACGCCGATGAAGACCGCCAGGTTGAGGAGGCGCATCGCGACTGGTCGCATATCAGTCCCGTGACGTAGGTTGAGCCGATGCGACGTCTCCCGCCGCTCCTGCAGTGTATCGCCCTCACGCTCCTCGGCGCGACCCGACTCGCGGAGGCGCAGGGGGCGCCCGCGTGGTGCGCACGCCCCGATACCGCCGGTGTGGAGATCCGGTTCCTCGATGTCGGCCAAGGCGATGCCGCACTCGTCCTCACGAGCGATGGCCGCCGCGCGCTGATCGACGGCGGGCCCGACGGCGACCTCGTCGACGCCTACCTCACTCGAGACCGGATCGACCGGCTCGATCTGGTCATCGCCTCGCACAATCATCTGGACCACATTGGTGGGCTACCGGCGGTCTTTGCCACGCGAGCCGTGGCGAACGTCGTCGAGAATGGGATGCCCGCGACCACACGCATCTACGGACGCTTCGTCGACGCCATAGCGCGCCGCGGCAGCCGCGTCCTCGCCGCGACGCCCCGGGAGCTCACCCTCGGCACAGCGACCTTCCGCATCCTCCCACCATGGTCCGCGGCAGCGGACCAGAACGATGCGTCCGTGGGGGTGATCGTCACCCACGGGGCGTTTCGGGCGCTGTTCACCGGGGACGCGGAGACGCGCGCCATCGGGGCGTGGATCCGCGACGGCCGCATCTCGCGGGTGCAGGTGGCGAAAGCGGGTCACCACGGGAGCCGAAACGGCGTCACCCCTGCCCTCGTCCGTGCGGCGTCCCCCGGCCTCGTGGTGATCTCGGTCGGAGAGGCCAACCGCTACCGGCATCCGCACCCGGAGGCGCTCGCGGCGTGGCACGCGCCGGGCCGACGGATCCTCCGCACCGACCTCGAGGGTGCGATCCGTGTCCGTGGCTGCGCTGATGGGCGCGTCTTCACCACCACCGCACGGGAGGAAGGCCGATGACGCGATCCGTTCGCTATGCCATCGATCGTATTGAAGGCGAGGGCGCCAGGGCCGTTGCCGTCCTGGTCGCCGACGCAGATGGCGCTGTGGTGGAGGTGCCACAGTCCGTGCTTGGGCGATCGGCGGTCGAGGGAGCTGTCGTCACCGTTCGCCTGCGCGCTGATGACACCCCCGACTGGGCCACGGCGGAGCGTGACGCCGCGGAGGAAGCGCGACGGCGAGCCACAGCCGCCGACACCCTCTCGCGGCTCCGGCGGAAAGATCCGGGCGGGGATCTAGCCCTCTAGCCGTCATCAGGGGAGGACGCGGACCACGTCGGGGACGAGGTCAGGGCAGGAGCCGGACCGCGTTGGGATAGAAATGGATTGCCGTGCCTCCCCAGACCGCATCGTCGCCAAGGCGCCGCTCCACCGTCGCGAGCATCCGCTCCAGGCGCGTGCGGCCCAGGGTACAGAAACTGACATCGACGCCGACACCACACGAGGTCTCGACCCCAATCGCGAGCGCCGTTCCCTCCCGACGCGCGCTTGTCGTCTCGCGGGCGAGCGCGGGCCAGAGCGTCTCCGGGTCGGTCGCATACGCCATCACGGTCACCCCTTCCACACGCGGCATCAGCCAGGCGAGGAGCGACCCCGTTGTATCGCCCGGATCACGCACGGTGTCGTACCAGAGGGGGATGTCAACGTGGAGCGGGAGCGTGCGTGACGCCCGACGGCGCTGCACGCGCTCGATCAATGTCTGGAAGGCCGTGACGAGCACCGCCTCACGCTGGCGCCACTCGGGGAGCGCATACGGCTCGACATCGAGATGCATCGCGGCGAGCGTGTCGGTACCCAGCCGATCGTGCAAGCTGAGCAGACGATCGACGCGAGCGAGGGCGGAGTCGGGAGCAGCGAGCCACGCCGGATCGCCGAGAAGCGCCTCGACGGTGAAGCCACGGGTCCGCGCGCGACGGAAGAAGGCGGCCACCGCGTCCGGATCCTCGAGGAGCAAGGGCTCGACATGCTGATAGAACCGGTCGATCCGATACCGCCGCGCCCACGCGAAGAGGGAATCACCGGCGAGCGTGTCCCGCATGACCTGGTCCGACCACACCCAGACCGCTCGCGGGTGGATCCGCGGCCGTCGGGCCTGCCACACGACCACGCCGACGAGGATCACCAGTGCCGCGCCGAGGAGCCAGCGCCGGCGCCACGTCGGACGTGGCGTCAGAGGAACGGCTGGTACCGGGGCTTCCACAGCCGATCGTAGGTGAGCCCGACGCGCAGCTGCGAGCTCACGCCGAGCTGCCGGGTCGCCGGCACCTTCCCTTGAAAGAAGAAGAGATCGGCGCTGATGGCGAGGGAGAGCTCGTCGACGAGCGGGACGAGGAGGTCGTGGACCATCCCATACCGCAGGGCGAGGTCGGCGGGCGTATCGTCGTCGGTGGGGAGGAAATAGGTGAGGTCGTTGCGCATGCGGTACGTCATCCCGGTGCCGAGCGGACGCTCATAGTCGACGCGCGACTGGAGCCCCGCCTGAGGGTTCGGCCGACCGAAGTCGTTCTCGAGCACCACACCGAGATCCACCCGGCGCCAGCGCGGCGTCGGCTGCGCCATCAGGCCGGCGACGGCACGCAGCGAGAGCTGCCGCGGGTTCCGCGCCCCGGTGGCGGGGAGCACGGTGGGCGAGAACTCCGTGTCGAACAGGCCACGGACGAACAGATGCATCCGACGCGGTGACGGCTGGTCGAACGCCGGCCGCAGCGTCCAGTCGATTTTGATGTCGTCCGCGGTCTCGATCGGGCCCGTCCCCGCGCCCGTCACGCGCTGCTGGGCGAACGCGAAGCCCACGCCGAGATCGGTGGCCCGGAAGCGCCGGCTCGTCGTCCGCACGACGCGCCCGCTCACCCCCGCGACCCACGCATCCTTCGCGAGGATCCGGCTCTCGGGCACGCCCACATACCCGTCGTTCCCAGCGATCCGATTGACGGAGGCCCAGATGGTCGGACGGTCGAACGTGAGCGAGGTGACGTCGACGTACGCGGGATCGGCCGCGAGGTACCCGGCAAGCGTATCGATCTGCGCCTCGCCCTTCGCCACCGCCCGGACCCGACGGAGCTCGCCGAGGATGAAATCGCGCACGGCGATCGTCGGCGCGCCCGGGGTCGCGCGCAGCGCCCCGCTCTCAGGCGCCACCGTGAAGTGCCGACGCACCCGGAGCCCGCGCGCGAAGAACCGCGCCCGTGCGCCGTCCACCAGCACTTCCGATGCGGCCACCCGATACGTGACGCCGTCCTCAATGCGATGGCCGAGCACGAGGTTCCGCGGCACATCGACGCCACTTGTCGCGAGTTCGCCACGGGTGTCGGACCGCAGCAACGC
>JBMTAR010000021.1:0-17210 GCA_049428925.1 Gemmatimonadaceae bacterium | reverse complement strand
ATCCGCGACAGGCAGGGAAGGTGAAGGCCCGGTCCGAGCGAGTGCTCGGGCCGGGCCTTTGCGCTGTCCGGGGAACTCGAGGTGTGCACGCCGCGTCGGTCGACCTCGAGGCCTGTGGGGCCGGGGGGAAGGTGGACGCGATGCGGGAGGCGGCCTATGGCGCCAGCAGGAACCGGAGCGGTGTCTCCACCCGCTGCCGCCACGCCCGCTCCGTGTGGTCCGCGCCCTCGAAGAGCCGCGTCTGGAGCCTCGGCGCGGCGTATCCCTTGGCCCGGAACGCCGCCTCGGCCTTGGTCTGGTACTCACCGTAGGTGGCATCCAGCGTCAGCGTCCCGCGATCGAGATAGACCCGATGCGTCGCGGGGTCGGGGAGTTCCCGGCTGAGGTAGTCGATCAGCGCGCCGTCGCCGGCGGGCCAGTGCGTGGAAAGTGATGCGGCGGCGCCGAACACCTCGGGATACTCGGCCAGCGCATACAATGAGATGACCCCGCCCATGCTGGAGCCCATCAGCATCGTATCGTCCCGACCGGTCCGCGTCCGGAAGGTGCGGTCGATGTACGGCTTCAATTCCATCACCAGGAAGCGCAGATAGGCGTCGCCGAGGGGGCGACCGACCGTCGGCGGCAGCTCGGAGCCCATGCTGAAGGCGCTGTCCGTGGCCGGAATCGCCTTGGTGGCCATGTACTCCTGTTGGCGACGCGACGAGTTCCAGATGGCGACCACGATCGCAGGCCGGACCTGACGCTCCGCAATCAGGCGGCCCAGCGTCTCATCCACGGCCCAGTCGACCCCGCTGAAAGCGGTGGTGGGGTCGAAGACGTTCTGACCGTCCTGGAGGTAGATGACGGGGTAGCGCGCCGCGGTGTCGCGCCCGTAGCCGGGCGGCAGCCAGACCTCGACGTGACGGGACGAGACGTTGCGTGACGGGAAGGCACGGAGGACCCGCCGCTCGCCGCTGACTCCGAGTGCCGGCCCCGGTACCTCGCGGGCGGTGATCGGGAAGACGCACCCGGTGCGGCGCGGCAGCATGAGGACGACGACATCCCCCTGCGGCTCCGGGGTGGCGCAGGCACCGAGAAGGTCAGCGCCGGCGAGGCCGAGCGGGACGCGTAGCGTCGCGACGGCAGTGTCGTTGTTGATGGCCACGAGGGTGTTCCCTCGGCGGTAGACCCAGGCCTGCTCCGTGAGGAGCAGGGTCTCCGTCGCCTCGCCGCGGAGGTCTGCGCGCTCTGCCCGGAGCTTGGTCAGCGCCTGCAGGTGCGAGAAGAGCTGGTCCTCATCCGGGGTGCGACCGGTCGGCTCGAAGGCGTTGCGCGGGTCATCGGCCCAACCGCCGGGGAAATCACGCCGGTTGTCCGGATCACCGCCCCCGGCCATCCCGATCTCGTCGCCGTAGTAGATGAGCGGCGTGCCGCGGGTCGTCATCAGGACCGTCCAGGCGAGCTTCAGCCCGTCCACCGTGGCCCGGGCGTTCCCCATGAACCGCGGGACGTCGTGCAGCCCGAGGAAGGTCACGAACGACGCCGGGTCCTTGTAGAGGCGATCGCGCGCGAGCATCTGCGCCACGCCACGAATCGAGCCCCCTTCCTGGAACGCCGACCGGAGCGGGTAGAACAGCGGGAAGTCGAAGAGGGCGTCCACCCCCGTGTCAATCCCATCGAATTGCGGCACGCCCCCTTGGAAGAAGGCGGTCATCGTCGGGTCGCCGTCGAACACCTCACCGACGACGCGCAGCGTCGGGAACTCGCGCTTGATGGCCTTCATCCAATCGCGCCAGAAGGCGCGCGGCACGTACGGCCACGTGTCCTGCCGGATCCCGTCGAGCCCGGTCACCCCGACCCACCAGAGCGTGTTCTGTATCAGGTACTGCCGGACCTCGGGGTCGTCCTGGTTGAGGTCCGGGAGGATGTCGATGAACCACCCGTCGAGTGTCCCTTCGCGCATGCGCGGGGAGGCGTTCGGATCGGCGAGGGTCCAGGTCTGCCACGTGTTGGCGAGATGGCGCTCGGCGGTGCCATGGAACCAGGTCGGCGTCGGCGGGTCGGCGACCCACGGGTGGTACGGTCCCGTGTGGTTCGCAACCATGTCCATCACGACCTTCAGCCCTTTTGCGTGGGCGGAGTCGACGAGCGTGCGATATCCCGCGAGCGTCCCGAGATGCTCGTCGACGTCATAGAAGTCGACGGCGCCGTACCCGTGATAGTCAGTGATCGGCTGGCCGTCGTAGGTCTCCTTGCGATTGAGCCCGTCGTGGTTGTCGTAGACCGGGTTCATCCAGATCGTCGTCGCGCCCAAGTCCTTCAGATACCCGAGGCGCTGCTGCACACCTGCGAGGTCGCCGCCGTGGTAGTAGCGCCCCTTGGTGCGGTCGAGGAGGCCGGCGCCGCCAGGGTCGTCGTTCGCCGGGTCGCCGTTGGCGAACCGGTCGGGCATCAGCAGATACATCACGTCGTTGCGGTCGCAGCCGCGGAAGCGGCCGGCCCGGACGAGCGGGGGGAGGACCTCGAACTCCGCGGTGTCGCGGCCGGCCGCCGTCACCACCGCCAGCGCATAGCGACCGGGCTTCACCGTCGGGCCGCCCGGGATGGTGACGTCGGCGAAGACGGTCGTACCGGCCTCGCTGATTTTCACGTTGGCGCAACGGAGGGTGCCGCACTCGAGCCGGGCGCCACCGAGGTTCTTCCCACGCATCATCACCCGCACCGGATTGAGCGTGGACCCCTGCCACCAGCTCGGCGGGTCGGTCTTGAGCACCTCCGGCGCCTGGGCCGCGAGCGGCGCGCCCGTCAGGGTCAGCAGGGCGACGAGGCCGCCCACCCGCCGTGCGCGGCACCACGGGGCCCCGGGCCGGGCGGCCGGGCGGGCGATGGGAAGACGAGGGAGGGCCAGCGCGACGGTCATCAGAGGGTGTCGGAGCGGTCGTCGACGCGCAGGGTGAGCCCGGCGGCGATGGCGAGGGAGACTCCTCCCGCAACGACCGCCGCCATACGGTCGTTCCCGAGCACGGTGCTCATCACCCAGCCGAAGCCGAGGGAGGCGACGATCTCGGGGATGACGATGAAGAAATTGAAGATGCCCATATAGATACCGGTCTTGCCCTCGGGGATCGAGCCCGCGAGGATGGCGTACGGCATCGAGAGGATGCTGGCCCACGCGATGCCGACGCCGACCATCGAGGCGAGGAGCCACGACGGCTCGGAGATGACGGCCACGGAGCCGAGGCCGGCGGCGCCCGCGAGCAGGCAGAGGGCATGGGTCATCTTGCGGCCGCGGGCGCGGGCAAGCGGCGGGAGAACGAACGCAAACAGGAAGCAGACGAGTGAGTACGCGCTGAAGCAGACGCCGGCCCACTCGATCCCCTCCTGGTAGCGCGGCGATCCGGCCTCCGACGCGCCGAAGATGTCCGTGGCGACCGCCGTCGAGAAGTAGAGCCACATGCAGAAGAGGCCCAGCCAGGTGAAGAGCTGCACGAGGGCGAGCTGCTTCATCGCGCGCGGCATCTGTCGGAGCGCGGTCGTGACCTCGCCGGCCGCGGCCCCAATGCCGCCGGTGCGGGCCCGGCGCGCCTCGAAGGCGGCGAGGTCGGCGGGCGGCTTCTCCTGCGTCGTAAACACCGTGTAGAGCACCGCGCCGAGGAAGGCCGCGGCCCCGACATAGAACGAGAGTTCGACGGTCCGCGGGATCGCGCCGGTGCCGCCGGCCGCGACGCCGAACCAGTTCGTCATCATCCACGGGAGCGACGACGCGATCACCGCGCCGAGGCCGATGAAGAAGCTCTGCATTGCGAAACCGCGCGTGCGCTCGTCCGGCGGGAGGAGGTCGGAGACAAATGCCCGGAACGGCTCCATCGAGATGTTGATGGACGCATCGAGGATCCAGAGGAGTCCCGCCGCCATCCAGAGCGCGCTCGAATTCGGCATCGCGATGAGCGCGAGCGAGCTGAGGATCGCGCCAATCAGGAAGAACGGGCGCCGCCGGCCCCAGCGTGGCGACCAGGTGTGGTCGCTCAGATGCCCGATGATCGGCTGGACGATCAGCCCGGTCAGCGGGGCCGCGAGCCAGAGCATCGGAATCTCCTCGGGTGTGGCCCCGAGGTACTCATAGATCGCACTCATATTGGCCATCTGGAGGCCCCAGCCGAACTGGATGCCGAGGAACCCGAAACTCATGTTCCAGATGGTGGAGAACCGCGTGGCCGCGGCGGTGGGCGAGGATGCCATGGGGGGGATGCTCCTCTAGCGCTGGTACAGGTGGACGAGCTCGCGGAGCCGGTCGGCGATCGACGGTGTGACCTGCTCCCACGCGAAACGGAACTGCCAGTTCCCCCCGGGGCGCCCGGGGAGATTCATGCGGGCCTCGCTGCCGAGGCCGAGGACGTCCTGCATCGGGATGAGCGCGGTGTCCGCCACGGAGGCCAACACCTCCCGGATGAAGCGCCACTGCACCGCCGTGCCGTCCCAGCCGAGATAGCGCATCGCAAAGGCTTTCTCGCGTTGCACGTCCTCGGCGCTCCGGGTGGAGTCACCACCGCCGGTCGAGGCCCACCAGCCGACCATCGTGTCATTGTCGTGCGTGCCGGTATACACGACGCGCTCACGCGGATAGGTGTGCGGCTGGAAGTCATTCGCACTCCCGTCGGAGCCGAAGGCGAACTGCAGGATGCTCATGCCGGGGTAGCCGTAGCGCTCGCGCAGCGCCTCGACGGCGGGGGTAATCAGGCCGAGGTTCTCGGCGATGATTGGCACCGGGCCCAGCGCATCGGTGATCGCATCAAAGAGGGCTTCGCCGGGTGCCTTCACCCAGCGGCCGTTGACCGCCGTGGTGTCGTCGCCGGGCACCTCCCAGAAGGCCTCGAAGCCGCGGAAGTGGTCGATGCGGACGACGTCGAAGTTCGCGAACATCGCCCGCATCCGGCGGATCCACCACTGAAAGCCGTCCGCCTGCATCCGGTCCCAATCGTAGATCGGGTTTCCCCAGAGCTGGCCGGTGGCGCTGAAGTAGTCCGGGGGGACGCCGGCCTGCACCTCGGGGCGGCCGTCCGTCCGGAGCCGGAACTGCTCGGGGTTCGCCCAGACGTCGGCGGAGTCGTGCGCCACGTAGATCGGGAGGTCGCCGATCAATTGGATGCCGCGGCGGTTTGCCTCCCCCTTCAGGGTGCGGAACTGCAGGAAGAACAGGTGCTGCACCCGTCGGTGGTGCTCGATGGCGTCGGCGAGTCGCGTACGCGCGGCGGCGAGGGCGTCGGGGCGGCGCTGGGCGAGTGCGGGGTCCCAGTCGGTCCAGGCGACCCCGGCGTGGTCCTCCTTCAGCGCCATGAAGAGCGCGAAGTCCTCGAGCCACCAGCCCTCCGCCTCGCGGAACGCGCGGTACGCGGCATCATCCGGCATCGCGCGCGTATGTTCGCGGAGCATCGCCTGCTTGGTGGGGATCACGCGCCCGAAGTCGACCGTGTGCGAGGGGAAGTTCGGCTCGCACTCGCCGACGTGGATGAGCAGCGGATTCCCCGCGAAGGCGCTGAAGCACTGGTACGGGGAGTCCCCGTACCCGGTGGGGCCGATCGGCAGCATCTGCCAGTAGCGCATCCCCGTGTACTGCAGGAGATCGAGGAAGCGGTAGCTGTCGAGTCCTAGGTCGCCGATCCCGCAGGGACCGGGGAGCGAGGTGGGATGAAGGAGGACGCCAGCGGCGCGGGGGAGACGCATCAGGAGGTAGTGTGGGGCAGTTCTGCGGTGGCCGCCACTCCCTCCCGCGGGGTCTCCGCGAGCAGCGTGACGGAGCGTGGGGCGAGGGTGAGGGTCGAGGTCTCCACGAGGGTCGGGGCGGCGGGATCGGCGAGGCCGGTGGCGCTCTCCAGCGCCAGCCGCCAGCGATGGCCCGGACGAGGCTCGGGAAGGTGCACAACGGTGGGACTCAGGCCCGGGTGGAACGCGAGCAGCACCCGGTCGGCGCCGTGCGCATCGTCGGCCGTCAGGACGAGGGTGAGGGTGCGCACCTGCCCCTCGGTCCAGTCGTGCTGCTCCATTGGGGCGCCGTCGGGGCGGCGCCAATCCACGTCAGGGAGCCCATCGCGGACGGTCTCGCGCGTGAGCCAGATGTCGGCGTGGATGGCCTGGTGCGCCTGACGCACCGCGATGACGCCGGCCGTGAATCGGATGAGCGCCTCGTCGGCGGCGTCCCAGTCGACCCAGGTCGTCGCGTTGTCCTGTGTGTACGCGTTGTTGTTGCCCGCCTGCGTGCGGCCCAGCTCGTCGCCCATCAGGAGCATCGGTGTGCCGCGCGAGCAGAGGAGGGTGGCGAGGAGGGCGCGCACGTCGCGCTGCCGCGCATCGCGGATCGATGGGTCATCGGACGGGCCCTCGACACCGTGGTTCCACGACCGATTGTCATCGGTCCCGTCGCGGTTCTCCTCGCCGTTGGGTGTGTTCCGCTTGTGCACGTAGCTGACGAGGTCAGCGAGCGTGAAGCCGTCGTGCGCGGTCACGAAGTTCACCGAGTCGGAGGGGGCGCGGTGCCGCGCGCGGAAGAGGTCGGGGGAGCCGACGACGCGCGTGGCGAGCTCGCCGATCCCCTGGCCGGCGCCACGCCAGAAGGTGCGCACCGCATCCCGATACGCGTCGTTCCACTCCCCCCAGCCGGGGGCGAAGCTCCCGAGCCGGTGCCCGCCGGGGCCGATGTCCCACGGCTCGGCGACGTGGCGCAACTCACGCAGCAGGGGGTCTTGCTGGATCGCCGCGAGCAACGGGGCGTCGGCGTCGAAGCCGTCGGGGCGGCGGCCGAGCGTCGTCGCGAGGTCGTAGCGGAAGCCGTCGACGCCTGCGGCGAGTGCCCAGTGCCGGAGCGCGTCGAGCGCGAGGCGCATCGGCGTGGGGCGGTCGAGCGCGACGGTGTTCCCGCACCCGGTGTCGTTCACGTAGCGGTCCCAGTGCCCGGGGACGAGCCGGTAGTACACCGCGTTGTCGAGCCCGCGGAGATTCACCACGGGGCCGTTCGCGTCCCCCTCGCCCGTGTGGTTGAAGACGACATCCAGCAGCACCTCGAGCCCCGCGGCGTGCAAGGCGTCGACCATCGCCCGCACCTCCGCCATCCCGCCCGGCGCGAGGGTCGGGTCGGGGGCGAGCCACGCGGCGGCGCTGTAGCGCCAGTAGTTTGTGAGGCCAGCACGTGCGAGATGCGGTTCGTCGATCGCGGCGGCGAGCGGCATCACCTCAACGGTGGTCACGCCGAGCCGTCGGAGATGGTCGATGGCGGCCGGATGCGCGAGGCCTGCGCAGGTGCCGCGGAGGGCCGTGGGGACCCCAGGATGCCTCGCGGTGAACCCCTTCACATGGAGTTCGTATGTGACGGTGTGCTCGGCGGCGAAGCGACGCGCCCGCCGGGCGGCGATCGCCTGTTCGATCGTCAGAGGGGCGGCGGCCTCGACGATGGCCTTCGGCAGCAGGCGGGCGGAATCCCGCTCGTCCCGTGTGCCATCCGGGTGTTGCCCGAGCAGGGCGGGGACGCAGGCGAAGGGCCGGTCGATCCGCGTGGCGTACGGGTCCACCAGGAGCTTCGCAGGGTTGTAGCGATGGCCGTCGGCCGGGGCCCACGGGCCGTGCGCGCGAAAGCCGTAGCGCGTCCCCGGGCCGACGCTGTGGATCACGCCGTGGTGGATGTCGCCGGCGCGCGACGGCAGTGGGATGCGTGCCACCTCGTCGTGGCCCGCCGCGTCGAACACACAGACCTCGACCCACTCGGCGTGACGCGCCGCGACCGCGAACGCCACGCCACCATCGACGGGCGTCGCCCCGAGCGGAGGGACGGTGGTCATTGCCCCAGTCCCCGCGGAGCGAGGGCCGGCGGAAGGGGGCTCACCGACGCCGTCCCGCGTCCGCGGTGAGGGCGCGGTACAGCTCGGCGTAATGCTGCGCCGGCGTCTCCCATCCCACCGGGGTGGCCATCGCACGGCGCTGCATCGCGAGCCAGGTGCGGCCATCCCGGCGGAGCCGGAGAGTCCGCTCGACCGCGAGCACGAGGTCGTCCGCAGAATCGGGGGTGAAGACGATCCCCGTCCCAGCGCCGGTCGCGAGCGCCATCGGGTTGGCATCGACGACGGTGTCGGCGAGCCCTCCCACGCGCGCCACCACGGGGATGGCGCCGTATCGGAGGGCGCAGAGCTGCGTGAGGCCACAGGGCTCGAACCGCGAGGGGACGAGCAGGGCGTCGACTCCGGCCTGGACCTGATGCGCGAGCGCTTCGTCGTAGCCGAGGTGCACCGCGATCCGGCCCGGGTGCGCCGCGGCGGCCACCTGCAGCGCGCGTTCGAACTCGGCCTCCCCGGTCCCCACCACGACGAGCTGGGCACCGAGCCGTTCCAGCGCGGGGAGCGCGGCGAGGAGGAGGTCGATCCCCTTCTGCCAGGTGAGTCGGCTGACCATCCCGAGCACCGGCGTCTCCGGCGCGATGGTGAGGCCGAGGCGGCCTTGGAGCGCGGCCGTGTTCCGGCGGCGCGGCGCGATCCCCTTCGGGTCGTAGGTCGCGGCGATGTGCGGATCGGTGCGCGGATCCCAGACCGTCGTATCAATCCCGTTGAGGATGCCGGAGAGGACGGCGGCGCGTTCGCGCAGGAGGCCGTCGAGCCCCATCCCGTGCGCGGCGGTACGGATCTCCGCCGCATACGTCGGCGAGACCGTCGTCAGACGGTCGGCGAGTGCGAGCCCGGCTTTGAGACACCCCACCTGGCCATAGTACTCCACGCCGTGCAGCCCATATGCCTCTGGCGGGAGCCCGAGGGAGGGGAACGCGTCGGCGGGAAAGGTGCCCTGGAAGGCGAGGTTATGGACCGTCATCACCGAGCCTGGACGGCGCTCGCCCGCGCCGTACGCCAGATAGGCCGGCGTGAGGCCCGCCTGCCAGTCATGGGCGTGGACGACGTCGGGGCGCCAGGTGGGGACGAGTCCACGGCCGATGTCGGCGGCGACTCGCGACAGGGCGGCGAAGCGCGCAAGGTTGTCGGGCCAGTCACGCCCGGTGGCGTCGGCGTAGGGCCCACCGGCGCGCGTATACAGATGCGGCGCGTCGAGGACGAGCAGGTCGAGATCCCCCGCCGTCGCCTCGAGGAGCGAGGCCGCCCCCCCGAACCCGTGAGACAGGCGCGCGACCTCGCGCACCTCGTGCAGGCGATCGCGCACGGCGGGATAGCCCGGGAGGAGGGTGCGGACGCGCACATCGTGCGGGGCGAGTGCCGCGGGGAGTGCACCGACGACATCGGCAAGCCCGCCCGTCTTGACGAGGGGGAACGCCTCCGAGGCGACGGAGAGGACCTCCAGTGTGCTCACGGGCTGAGCCGGTCGATCATCGGTTGCGTGATGAGGCAGATCCCGTGTGGCGTCCGCCGGAAGCGGGCGGCATCGACCTCGGGGTCCTCGCCGACGATGAGCCCGGCCGGGATCCGCACCCCCTTGTCGATGACGACGTCGCGCAGGCGCGCGCCGCGGCCGATGTCGACGTAGGGGAGGACGACGGCGTTGCGGAGTTGGCTGAACGAGCGGACCTGCACGCCAGTGAAGAGGAGGGACCGGCTCACCGACGCGCCGGAGACGATGCATCCCCCCGAGACGAGGGAGGAGACGGCCATCCCGCGGCGCCCTTCTTCGTCGTGGACGAACTTCGCCGGCGGGACGATCTCCGCGTGCGTCCAGATCGGCCAGTCGCGGTCGAAGAGGTCGAGGTGCGGGAGGACGTCGGTGAGACCGACATTCGCCTCCCAGTAGGCATCGAGGGTGCCGACGTCGCGCCAGTACGCCTCGTTCTCGCTCGAGGCGCGCACGCAGGAGTCAGTGAACCGGTGCGCCACCGCGTGCCCGTGCTTCACGAGAAAGGGGATGATGTCCTTCCCGAAGTCGCGCGAGGAGTGCGGGTCGGCCGCGTCGCGGCGGAGCTGCTCGTGGAGGAAGTCGCGACGGAACGCGTAGATCCCCATCGACGCGAGCGCGTAGCCGGGGCGCGTGGGCATCTCCGGGGGGATCGCCGGCTTTTCGACGAAGTCGATGATGCGCCCATCGGCGTCGACCGCCATCACCCCGAGGCCCGTCGCCTCGGCGGCGGGCACCTCGACGCACGCGACCGTCACGTCTGCACCGGAATTCACGTGCTGCACGAGCATCCGCTCGTAGTCCATCTTGTACACGTGGTCGCCGGCGAGGATGAGCAGGTACTCGGGCCCGTATCCGTCGATGATGTCGATGTTCTGGAAGACGGCGTCGGCGGTCCCGGCGTACCACTGGTCCTCGCTCACGCGCTGGCTCGCGGGGAGGATGTCGAAGCTCTCGTTGCGCTCGGTGCGCAGGAAGTTCCACCCGCGCTGCAGGTGCCGGATGAGGCTGTGCGCCTTGTACTGCGTCGCCACCGCGAGGCGCCGGATGCCCGAGTTGAGTGCGTTCGAGAGGGTGAAGTCGACGATGCGTGACTTGCCACCGAAGTACACGGCGGGCTTCGCGCGCCGGTCGGTGAGCTCCATCAGGCGCGAGCCGCGCCCGCCGGCCAGCACGTAGGCCATCGTGTGGCGGGCGATCGGGGAGCTGTAGGTGGGTGAGGCAGGCATCGGAGACTCCAGAACGGGGATCAGCGGGAGGCGGGGACGAGCCAGAGCGTGGCGAGGGGCGGGAGCTGCACGGTGGCCGACCAGGCGCACCCGTGCCACGGGGTCGTCTCGGCGTGCAGGCCGCTCCCGTTGCCGACGTTCGAACCGCCGTAGACGGCGGCGTCGGAATTGAGGATCTCCACCCACGCGCCACCAACGGGAAGGCCGACGCGATGCGCGAGGCGGGGAACGGGGGTGAAGTTCGCGACGACGACGACGGGACGGTCGCCAGGGCCACCGTGTCGTACCCACGCGAAGACCGAGTGGTCACGATCATCGACCGCGAGCCACTGGAACCCTTCCGGGTCGCCGTCGCGGCGATGCAGCGCGGGTTCCTGGCGGAGCAGGCGGTTCGCATCGCGCACGAGGTGGCGCAGTCCCGCACCGGCGGGCGCATCGGCCGCCGCCCAGTCGAGCGTACCGTCGTGATCCCACTCACGGTCCTGTCCGAACTCGCCGCCCATGAAGAGCAGTTTCTTCCCGGGGTGTCCCCACATGAAGGCGTAGTACGCGCGGAGCGTCGCGAGGCGCTGCCAGTCGTCACCAGGCGCCTTCCGCACGAGCGCCCCCTTACCGTGGACGACCTCGTCGTGCGAGAGCGGGAGGATGAACGCCTCGCTGAAGGCGTACACGAGGCCGAAGGTCATCCGGTCGTGGTGCCACCGCCGGTGCACCGGGTCCTCCGTCAGGTACTGCAGGGTGTCGTGCATCCACCCCATGTTCCACTTGAAGTCGAAGCCGAGCCCGCCGTCGTGCGTGGGATGCGACACCTTGGGCCAGGCGGTGCTTTCCTCGGCGATCACGAGGACCCCCGGATGTCGGGTGTGCACCGTGTCGGTGAGGCGTCGGAGGAAGGCGACCGACTCGAGGTTCTCGCGCCCGCCGTGCGCGTTGGGGAGCCAGCCCCCCTCGGGCCGCGAGTAGTCGAGGTAGAGCATCGACGCGACGGCGTCCACGCGCAGCCCGTCGATGTGGTAGCGCTCGCACCAGAAGAGCGCGTTGGCGATCAGCAGATTCGCCACCTCCCGACGCCCGAGGTTGTAGATCGCGGTGTGCCAGTCGGGGTGGAAGCCGCGGCGTGGGTCCTCGTGCTCGTAGAGCGCGGTGCCGTCGAAGCGCGCGAGGCCGTGGGGGTCGGTGGGGAAGTGGGCGGGCACCCAGTCGAGGATCACGCCGAGCCCCGCCTGATGGCACCGGTCCACGAAGCGCGCGAAGCCGGCAGGCTCACCGAAGCGACTCGTCGGCGCGAAGAGCCCGACCGGCTGGTAGCCCCACGATCCGTCAAACGGGTGCTCGCTCACCGGGAGCAGCTCGAGATGCGTGAAGCCGAGGTCGGTCACGTAGGGGATGAGTCGATCGGCGAGCTCGTCGTAGCTCAGCCAGCCGCCGTCGGCGCGGCGGCGCCACGAGCCGACGTGCACCTCGTAGATGGCCATCGGCGCCCGACGGGCGTCGGCGGTCGCACGGGCGGCCATCCAGGCGTCATCGTGCCAGATGATGGTCGAGAGGTCGCACACCATCGAGGCCGTGGCAGGCCGTCGCTCCGCCGCGAAGCCCACCGGGTCCGCCTTCGCGGGAAGCAGGGTCCCATCCGCACCGATGATCTCGTACTTGTAGAGCGCACCGGCGCCCACGAGCGGAAGAAAGAGCTCCCAGACGCCCGTGCCCAGCCGGCGACGCATCGGATGGCGCCGTCCGTCCCATTGATTGAAGTCGCCGATCACCGACACGCGGCGCGCATTCGGGGCCCACACGGCGAACCGGGTGCCCGGGATTCCCTCGTGGACCACGAGGTGCGCGCCGAGCCGGTCGAAGAGCGCCTCGTGCGTCCCCTCACCGATCAGCCAATCGTCCATCGGACCGAGGAGCGGCCCGAACGCATAGGGGTCGTGAAAGGTCCAAGCGGCCGCGCCGCGCTCCGCCTCGAGGGTGTAGCGGCCAGTGCCCGGCACCGCCCCCTCGAAGAGGCCATCGGGATGGAGGCGACGGAATGGGCGGGAGCGGCCCCCGCGAGGTCCGATGGCGCGGAGTGTATCCGCCCCGGGGACGAAGGCGCGCACCACCCGCGCCGCGCCCTGGCCGTGTGGCCCGAGCACGCGAAACGGGTCGTCGTGCGTTCCGGCGACCAGCGCCTCGCGGTCCAACGTGGACAGAGCGGATGCCGGCGCCGACACGCTAGCGGCGCGGTGGGATGTCCCAGATCTCGCCGGCATACTCGCGAATCGTGCGGTCCGAGGAGAACCACCCCATCCCCGCGGTCGTGCGCACCGCGTGCCGCCACCACACCTCGGGCGTGCGCCACGTCTCGTCCACCCGCTGCTGCGCGGCGTGATACGCCTCGAAGTCGGCGCAGACGAGATAGTGGTCGTGGGCGCGGAGCTGCGCGACGAGACCGCGGTACCGGGCCGGGTCGTCGGGCGAGAACGTCCCCGCCTCGAGTGCCGCCAGGACCGCCGCGAGCGTCGGCGAGGCGGCGATCGCTTCGGCGGCACCCCCGCCGGCCGCCCGGCGCGCTCCCGCCTCCTCTGCGGTGAGCCCGAAGATGAACAGGTGCTCCGCGCCCACGTGCTCGAGGATCTCGACGTTCGCCCCGTCGAGCGTGCCGATCGTGAGTGCGCCGTTGAGCGCGAGCTTCATGTTCCCCGTCCCCGACGCCTCCATCCCCGCGGTCGAGATCTGTTCCGAGACGTCGGCCGCCGGGACGATCGCCTCGGCGAGGCTCACGTTGTAGTTCGGGAGGAAGACCACCTTGAGCCGATCCCCCACCAGCGGGTCGGTGTTCACCACGCGGGCCACGTCGGTGGCGAGCTTCACGATGAGCTTGGCGGTGTGATAGCCGGCCGCCGCCTTGCCGGCGAGCACGCGGACCTGTGGCGCCCACTCACGCTGCGGCGCCGCGATGATCGCCTGGTACTGGGCGATCGTCTCGAGGAGGTTGAGGAGCTGGCGCTTGTACTCGTGGATTCGCTTGATCTGCACGTCGAACCGCGCGTCCGGGTCGACCCGCACACCGATCTGTGCGTCGATCAGCTGCGCCAACGCGACCTTGTTGACGCGCCGCTGGGCTGCGAACCGCTCGCGGAACGCGGCGTCGTCCGCCCATGGCCCGAGCTCGGCGAGCTGGCCCTCCGCGTCGAGCACCGCCGGTCCGATGGCCTCGGTGATGAGCCCGGTCAGCGCCGGGTTCGCCTCGGAGAGCCACCGCCGGAAGGTGATGCCGTTCGTCTTGTTGACGATCCGGTCAGGGAAGAGATCGTGGAAGTCACGGAAGACGGTGCGCCGCATCAGGTCGGTGTGGAGCGCCGACACCCCGTTCACCCGCCGCGCGGCGAGGAAGGCGAGGTGCCCCATCCGGACGGCGCGGTCGCCCCCCTCGTCGATGAGCGAGACACTCCGCACGAGGTCGATCGACGCCCCGCGCGCGCGGAGCGCGTCGAGGTGCCGCGCGTTGATCTCGTAGATCAGCTCGAGGTGCCGGGGCAGGAGCCGCCCGAGGAGGGCCACGGACCACCGCTCCAGTGCCTCGGGGAGCAGCGTGTGGTTCGTGTAGTTGAACACCGCCGTCGTGAGGCGCCACGCCGCGTCCCAGCCGAGTCCATGCTCGTCGATCAGGAGCCGCATCAGCTCCGGGACACCGATCACCGGGTGCGTGTCGTTCAGCTGGATGGCGACCTTCTCCGGCAGCGAGGCGAGGTCGCCGAACTGCCGCAGATGCCGGCGCAGGAGGTCCTGCAGCGAGGCCGAGGCGAAGAAGATCTCCTGCCGGAGCCGCAGCTCGTGGCCCGCCGGCGTGTCATCGGCGGGGTAGAGGACGCGAGAGATCGCTTCGAGGCGCACGCGGTCCGCGAGGGCGCCGACGTGGTCGCCGCGATTGAAGTCCACGAGTGAGAGCGGGTCCGTCGCGCGCGCGGACCAGAGCCGCAGCGTGTTCACGTGCGCGCCGCGCCACCCCGTGATCGGCGTGTCGTACGCGACCGCCTTCACGAACTCCGCGGGCCGCCAGACGCGACGGCCGACGCCATCTTCGCCGGTGACGGTCGTGACCTCACCGCCGAACCCGACGCGGTACGCGACCTCGGGGCGCTCGAACTCCCACGGGAACTCGGTGGAGAGCCACTCCTCGGGGAGCTCCATCTGCCAGCCGTCGCGCAGCACCTGCCGGAAGATCCCGTGATCGTAGCGGATGCCATAGCCGTACGCGGGGACCTCGAGTGAGGCCATGCTCTCCATGAAGCACGCCGCGAGTCGGCCGAGTCCTCCATTGCCCAGCCCCGGGTCGGGCTCCACGGCACGCACGGCGTCGAGGTCGAGCCCGAGGCCGGCGAGCGCCTCGCGCGCCGTGTCGGTGAGCCCGAGGTTGTTGAGCGCATCGAGCAGCTGTCGACCGATCAGGAACTCGAGCGAGAAGTAGTACACCCGCTTGGCGCCGGTGTCGTACGTGCGCCGCGTCGCCTCCATCCAGCGTTCCACCACGTGGTCGCGCGTCGCGAGCGCGGTGGCGACGTACCAGTCGCGGGGACGCGCGTGCGGGCCGTCCTTGCCGACGGCGAGCTGGAGCTTGCGGACCACGTTCGCGCGGAACGCCTCGACGGTCGTCGGGGCGGGGGGGACCTCGGGCATCGTGATGGGCATCGTGCGGAATCTACCGCCGACGCCGGACCCCTTCGAGAGGGAAACGCCGTCAGCCTATCAGGTCGCGGAGGGTGGTCCCAACCATGTCGAGACAGGGGTGGAGCGTCGCCAGCGAGTGCTCGCCGAGATGCCCGATGCGGAAGGTCGCCGTGCGGAGCGGGCCGTACCCGTCCCCGAGCGTCCATCCCGCGCCCGCGACGCGGCGCACCAACACCTCGGCGTCGATGCCATCGGGGACCACGCAGGCGGTGACGCCGGCGCCGCGTGCCCCCTCGGGGGCTACGATCCGCAGGTCGATTCCATCGGCGCGGACCGCGTCGACCCACGCCGTCATCGCCGCGCGCATCTCGGCGTGCCGCGTCCAGCGCGCCTCGAGCCCCTCGGCGGCGAGTCGCGCCACCTGCGCCTCCGCGGCGTAGAGGAGCGGGAGGGCGGGGGTCGTCGGGGATTGAGACGCGAGGGCGTACCGGTGCGCCCGGAGCGGATCGAGGTAGAGCCCGCGCCGTGGGTTCGCCCGCGCGGCCGCGAGATACCGCTCGCTGGCCACGGCGAAGGCGAGGCCCGGTGGCAGCGCGAGCGCCTTCTGGCTCCCCGTGAACACGAAGTCGAGTTCCCACGCGTCGGCGAGGACCGGCTGTGCCCCGACCGAGGTCACGGCATCGACCAGCGTGAGCGCGCCGTAGTGCCGGGCGAGGGCCGCCACCGCGGCGAGATCGCTCGCGGCACCGGTGCTCGTCTCCACATGCACGACCGTCACCGCGCGGACATCGCCGGTGACGAGCGCCGCCTCGAGTTCAGCGAGCGGGACCACGCCGCCGAACGGCGCGAAGCAGCGGTGCACCGAATGACCGCACCCCTCGGCCACCTGCGCGAAGCGGTCGGCGAACTCCCCATTCACGAGCGAGACGACGCGCCCCGGGGCGAGCCCGCGGAGCGCCATCTCCATCGCGCCCGTCGCTGACATCGTGAGGAGCCAGACCGGTCGGGAGGTTCCGAACGCCCCCTGCAGCCCCGTAGCGATGGTCGCGTGCAGCGCCTCATACGCCGCGGAGCGGTGGGCGATCATCGGCCGCGTCATCGCTGCCAGGACCTCGGGGCGGACGCCCACGGGGCCCGGCACGAACCACCGATCGAGCTGGCTCAGGCGCCCTCGCCCGACGGGAGCTGCGGCACCGCGCTCTCGCCCGCCTGCCGCAGGAGCCCCGCCTGCGTGTACACCTCGAGCTTCTCGCGCGTGTCGGCGATGTCGAGGTTGCGCATCGTGAGCTGTCCGATCCGGTCGAGCGGGGTGAAGAACGCCTCCCCCTTCTCCATCGTGAGGCGCTCGGGCTTGTAGGTCAGGTTCGGGCTCGACGTGTCGAGGATCGAGTAGTCGTTCCCGCGACGGAGCTCCACCGTCACCTCACCGGTGATCGCACGCGCCACCCACCGCTGCGCCGACTCGCGGAGCATCAGGGCCTGCGGGTCGAGCCAGCGCCCCTGGTAGAGCAGCCGCCCGAGCTTGCGCCCATTGATGCGGTACTGCTCGATCGTGTCCTCGTTGTGGATCCCCGTCACGAGGCGCTCGTAGGCGAGGAAGAGGAGCGCCATCCCCGGCGCCTCGTAGATCCCGCGGCTCTTCGCCTCGATGATCCGGTTCTCGATCTGGTCGGTCATCCCCAAGCCGTGCCGCCCACCGATCACGTTCGCCTCGAGGAAGAGGGCGAGCGTGGAGTCGAAGCCCCGGCCGTTGATCGCCACCGGGACCCCCTCCTCGAAACGCACCGAGACCGTCTCGCGCGCGACGGCGACCTCGTCCTTCCAGAACGCGACGCCCATGATGGGCTGCACGATGTGCATCCCCTTGTCGAGGAACTCGAGGTCCTTCGCCTCGTGCGTGGCGCCGAGGAGGTTGGAGTCGGTCGAGTACGCCTTCTCGACGCTCATCTTGTACTGGAAGCCGCGGGCGATGAGGTACTC
>JBMTAR010000020.1:0-17300 GCA_049428925.1 Gemmatimonadaceae bacterium | reverse complement strand
GTGGTGGCTGGGGTTGCGGCGCCCGTGGCCGTCCCCGCCCCCGGCTTCGGTTGACCGCGCACGGTCACCTTGCCGCCGGTCGCAGCGCCGGTACCACTCCCAGCGGCGGGCGTGGCACCGGAGCCACCCTTGCCCGTCCCTCCCTTCTGAGCCTCGACGCCGTCAGGCCGGGCCGCCACGAACACGACCCCCCAGGCGAGAAGCACGATGGCGCGCCGACGGCGCCCGCGCGCGGGGCAGCGAAGAGCAGTCATACGCGCTATTCTAGCGCGCGCGCGCTTCGACCGCACCCACGCCGCTCCTCTCCCGAGCCCCACCTGCTATGGACCGCCGCACCTTCCTCCAGTCGACCGGCGCCCCCCTCGGCGCCGCGGCGCTGAGCTCCATTGTGCCGTCACTCGTCCAGGCGGCATCGGCTGGCCACGCCGCCACGCTGCCACGCGCCGCCGTCACCGACGTCGTGGTCATCGGCGGGGGCGCGTTCGGGGTCTGGACCGCACTCGCCCTTCGCGAGATGGGCCACCAGGTCACGCTGCTCGACGCTTACGGCCCGGGAAGCTCCCGGGCCACCTCCGGCGACGAGACGCGTCAGATTCGCGTCGGCTACGGCGACCGGGAGGGTTACGCGCGGATGGCGCACCGCGCGATGGACGCGTGGACGGCGCGCGAAGCGGAGTTCGGCGTCCCGCTGCTGGTACGCACCGGACGGCTCGAGATCGCCCCGACCTGGACTCCGGCCCTGCGCGCCACACAGGCGATGCTCGCGCGCTTCGGCGTGGCCACCGAAGCCTTCACGGTGGACGAACTGCGGCGCCGGTATCCGCAGATGGGATTCGATGGCATCGGGGTCGGCCTCCTCGAACCTGGCGCTGGCGTGGTGCGCGCCAAACAGGCGATCCTCACAGCCGCGGCGACCTTCGCGCGCAAGGGCGGCACGGTCGTCGTCCAGCGGGCCGAGCCTGGCCGGGCGGAGGGCGGGCGCCTCGTGGACGTCACGCTGGCCGACGGCAGCCGGCTCGCCGCCCAGCAATTCGTCTTCGCCTGCGGGCCCTGGCTCCCCAAGGTCTTTCCCGACCTCCTCGGTCGCCGCATCCGGGTGCCGAAGCGCGACGTCCTCTACTTCGGCGTCCCGGCCGGCGACACACGCTTCGCTCCGCCCGCGCTCCCCAACTTCTCGGAGAGCGCCTACTACGGCTTTCCCAGCATCGACGGACGCGGCGTGAAGGTCTGTCCCACCAACGGCCCCGACACGTGGGACCCCGACACCGACGAGCGCATCGTGGACCCGATGCAGGTGCGCCGCGCGCGTCTCTACCTGACGAAGCGGTTCCCTGCGCTCGCGGCGCAGCCGATCACCGAGACGCGCGTCTGCCAGCTGGAGAACACCGAGGACGAGCACTTCCTCATCGACCGGCACCCGGCCTACGCCAACGTGCTGATCGCCGGCGGCGGCTCGGGGCACGCCTTCAAGCACGGCCCGGTCCTCGGGGAGTACGTCGCGCGGCGCACCGTCGGCGAGCCGACCGACCCGACCTTCGATGCGATGGTCCGCCTGGCGCGCTGAGCACGCCCTAGGGACGTGACGCGGCCCCCCCCGCGGCGAGCGCTGCCTTCGCCGCCGCCAACGCCGCCCGCTGCGTCCCCGTCGGTCCGCGCAGGCTCGCCTGGCGCACGCCACTGCCGGTGTACGCGCCCAGGATCCGGGAGAGCCCGGCCGCCTCACGTCGCAGCTCCTTCGCGATGAGCTGCGCCTGCACGTCGAGCACCTCGAGCAGGAACGCCTCTCGCGCCCGGTGCTCGGCGATCGTCACATCACTGGACGGATCAGCGCGCACCTCGAACCGCTGCGTCACCTTCACCGTCCCGGCCTCCATCGTCACCGTGTAGGAACCGGGCGCCACGTGGAAACCGCGCGCGCCGATGTCGTGCGCCGGGATGGGCAGCGCCGGTCGACGCGCCACCGCATTCGCGGCCCCCGCGCCCCCGCGGGCCATCCCGCCCGCCCCGGCCGGCGGGCCACCTTCCTCACCACCCCCGAAGCCCAAGCCCATCCCGCCGGTGACCGGCGGCCAGCGCAGATCCCACTGCACCCGATGCAGCGTGCCGCGCGTCGTCGGACCGGTGAAGGTGCGCACCACGCGACCCGCGGCGTTCGTCACCGTGAAGCGAACCGTGTCGACCGGCTGCGCGAGGTGGTAGGTGAACGTGGCGCCTTCCGCCGGGTTCTCCGCGGCGTAGAACGCGTGCGCCGCCGTCGAGACATCGGCGCGATACAGCGTGAGGGTGGCGCGCCGCACCGGGAAAAGCGTCGCTGGTGCGCTCGCCGCCGCCGGTGTCCACGCCGCCAGCGGCGAGGCATCATCGAGCACCCAGATCGACCGCCCGTGCGTACCGAGGATCAGGTCCTTGGTTCGCGGATGGAAGACGATGTCGTCGTACCGCGTCGGCGGGAGGTTCGCGGTGAGGCGCGTCCAGGTGGCGCCCGTATCGACACTCACGTGCACGAACCGCTCCGTCCCGGCGACGAGCACATTCGGCTTCCCCGGATACTCGGCGATCGACCGGACCGGGTTCCCGTCGGGAAGCCCCGCAGCGATCGAGGTCCAGCTCCGCCCAAAGTCCGTCGTGCGGAAGAGATACGGCCGGAAATCGCCGCTCCGGTGATTCTCGAACGCGACGACGGCCGCCCCCTTCCCTGACGCCGACGCGACGATGCGGTCCACGAAGGACCCATCCGCCACGCCGCGCAGGTTACGGCCGACCTCGGTCCACGTCCGACCGCCGTCGCGCGACACCTGAATGTTCCCGTCGTCGGTGCCCACCCAGAGCACGAGGGAATCCACCGGCGACTCGGCGACGGTGGTGATCTCGCTGAAGCTCGTCTCCCCGTCGTTGCGCGAGAGCCGGATGTCGGCGCTTGGCACGCCGGCGATGCGCAGCGTGTCGCGGTTCACCTGCCGCGTCAGGTCCGCCGTGGCCGTCCAGCTGGCGCCGAAATCGCGCGAGATGAGCAGCCGGTTCGCGCCGAGATACACCGTCCCCGCCCGGTACCGCGACGCCAGCACCGGCGCGGTCCAATCGAAGCGATACCGCTCCCCGGTCGGCGCCTGCGGCTGGATGTCCCACCGGTCGCCCGTCTCGACATCGACCCGCGTGATGCTTCCACCGCTCGACGTCGAGTAGACGAACCGCGGCCCCTTGAGGTCGACCGCGTGCCCCGTGCCATCACTGAAACCGATCTGCACCCAGTCCTGATTCAGGATGCCGAGCCAATGCGTCGTCGCGCTCGGCCCCATCCACGAATGCGCGTCCTGCATCCCGCCGTAGATCCAGTACGGATCGCGGTCGTCGACGGCGACCCGATAGAACTGCCCGATGGCGAAGTTGTTGAGACGCGCGTAGGTGTACCCGAGGTCGTAGCTCTCATGCAGGCCGCCGTCTCCGCCGAGGAGGAGATGCCGCGGGTCGCGCGGATCGATCCAGAGCGAATGATGGTCGTCCTTCAGGCCGAGGTCATAGGTCGGGGAGTTTGGCATCGGCTCGAAGGTCGTGCCGCCGTCCTCACTCTTCGCGGGCTGGACCCCCATCATCCAGATGCGCTGGTCGTTCGTCGGATCGATCGTCGGCTTGCTGTAGTACATCGGCCGCGGATTCATCGCGCTCTTCCGCGCCCAGGTGGCCCCGGCGTCCTCGGACCGGTAGGTGCCGCCGGCCCCCGCGTGCTCGATCGTCGCGACGAGCACATCGGGCTTCGACGCCGCGATGGCGAGCCCGATCCGTCCCTTGTCTCCCGAGGGGAGCCCCGACTCGAGGCGTCGCCAGGTGCTGCCACCATCGACCGACTTATAAATCGCGCTCCCCGGGCCGCCGCCATTGAAGCCGAAGACGGTGCGCAGGCGCTGATAGGTGGCCGCGTAGAGCACGTTCGGGTCGCGCGGATCCATCACGAGCTCGGTCGCGCCGGTGAGCGAGTCCACATAGAGGACGCGGTCCCAGGTGCGTCCCGCGTCGCGGGTGCGGTAGACGCCGCGTGCCGTGGTCGGCCGCCAGAGGTTCCCCACCGCGGCGACGTAGGCGATGTTCGCGTCGGTGGGGTGGGCCACGACACGCGCGATGCTCGCCGTCTCGCGGAGGCCGAGGAAGGTCCAGCTCGCGCCGGCATCGGTCGATCGGTAGATGCCGCCGCCCCAGGTGGAGGACTGCCGGTTGTTCTGCTCGCCCGTGCCCGCCCAGACGATGCGTGAATCGACCGGAGAGATCGCGAGATCACCGAAGGAGTTCTCTCCCGTCGCGTCGAAGATCGGCGCCCAGAGGGTCCCCTTGTTCGTCGTCTTCCACACCCCACCCCCCGCCGCGGCGATGTAGATCGTCGACGGGTCGCGCGGGTCTACCTCGACGTCGTGGATGCGTCCCCCCATCACAGCGGGGCCGATCGAGCGGAAGCGGAGCCCGTCGAATGGCGACTGCGCGGCGAGCGGCGCGGCGAGCGGCGACACGAGGCCGGCGCCGAGCAGGGTGGCGGCGGTGAGGGCACCGACGAGCGACGGAAGCAAGTGACGCGGGGTCATGGGCGCGAGGGAGCGGAAGGGGAGACGACGGGGGCACGGATCGCGATCACGGTCGGTGCGACGGTGCGGAACTGCGGCATCGCCTGTCCTACGGCGGCACCGATGTACGTCGGGTCGGCGACCGTGTAGCTGACGCCACCCACCTGGATGACGTCGCCGGTCCCCGGGGCGTTGAAGCGGACCGCCGTCGCCATATGCCCCGGGTAGAGGAGCCCGACGACCTCGAGCCCCAGCAGTTCACGCACCAAGGTCGCGAAGAGCACGGAGCGATCCTCGCAGTCGGAGTACGGATAGAAGAGCGTTTCGTCGACACTGAGCGGCTTCTCGCGGCCGAACTGCTGGTCGTCGGTCTGATAAGGGAAGGCGTGCTGGACGAAGCGCAGGAGGACCTGCACCGCCTCACGTTCCGACTTCCCAGTAATCAACGGGCGGAGTCCCTCGGTTAGCGAGGCGCGGGCGGCGTCCGACATCCGGATGCCGAACCAGACGTCCCACTCGACCTGGGGGAACCATTCGAGGTAGCGCACCGCGTTGCGGTCGGCACGCACGGTGAGCGATCGGCTCACCCCAGCATCGCTCCACGTGAGCGTGCGCGACTCAATCGCCGGTGCGACCTTCGGCGTCTGGGTGATGCGGAGGTCCGCGGCCCGCGGCCGACCGGGCCCCTCGCCGTCATACGTCACGAGCGAACCGACGCGCGCCGGTGGTGCCGCGTCGAGCGAGACCGCGTAGTACCGCTGGCCGCCGATCGTGTAGTAGACGGTGCCGTAGATCATCACCGTGCTCGGCACGAGCAGCACCACCGGTCCCCCGTTCGCGCCGTACCCGACCCGCGCATCCACCTCGGATTTGAGCAGCAGGTACCATGTCATGAGGCGGGCGCGGTCCTCGTCACCGGCGAGCACCCGGCCGAGGCGGAGGACGAACTGCGCATACGCGTAGTCATCGAGGACGAGCGCCTCCGACTGCAGACGCAGCTCCTCGGCGAGCAGGCCCCAGTCGGCGGAGGCCAGCGCGGTGTAGAAGGCGGCAATGCTCTTCGCGTTCACCGGCGCGGCGAGGTCCGGCACCGGGGAGCGCAGGTAGCGAATCGGGACCGGCCCGCCATAGAACGGCACCTGCGCGGTCCGTACCTCGGGGGCCGTGACATCCGGCACGCGGCCCGGCGGAATCAGGAGTCGAGGCGCCGCGGGACGTGCGGCGGTGACGCGCGCCGCCCCGGCACCCGGGGGCGCGGGCAGAGTAGCGATCACATTGGCAGGCGCCGCCGCCGGCATCCCTCGGGGCGCCTGCGGCACCGTTGATGCGGGCGTCGATGGGGCGGGCGGCGCGACGCGAGTCTTTGGGGGCGCCGGGGGTGCCGGGGCCCGCGGCGGGCTCACCGGCTTCGGCGCCGTGTACGGCCGTCCGGACGCGAACCCCTCGAACGCCTTCCACTCCCGTTCGAGGAATGCGGCGAAGGCGCTGTCCTCTCGGGAGGCGAAGCGTTCAAGGGCGCGGCGCTCACGTTCCTGAAAACGACGGAACTCGTCGTCCACCTGGGCGGTGAGCCGCAGCGGCAGGAGCGTGAGGGCGAGGAGGATCGGAAGGATTCGGCGCATCCTCCACCTTGGGCCCGACGCGCTCACCTCGCAATGGGTGTCGGCGCCTCCAGCTGGGGCCCGTCTCTTTCCCGCCTCGCGCCAGCGGCGTATCGTCTCGACATGCGGATGACGCGCGCCCTGCTGACCTCGCTTCCGGGAATTCTCCTCGCCTGCGGCGACGCCGGCTCGCCCGCGGGCACCATCCCCGTCGACGGCAGCTTCGCCCGCCTGCAGAACGAGGTGCTCGTCCCCTCCTGCGCGACGGGAGGGTGCCACGTGAGTGGCTCAGGCTCCGTCGTCCTCGGCGGCCCCGGCGCCTATGACGCGCTCGTCAATGCGACACCCACGCACACGGTCGCCCGGCTGGCGGGACTCAAGCGAGTCGTCCCCGGTCGCCCGGACAGCTCGCTCCTCTACCTGCGCCTCCTCGCGCCTACGCACCGGCTCCCACTCGACCTCGGCCCCGTGATGCCGGTGGGGAGTACCGCCCTCTCCGCCGGCCAGGTGGAGTTCATCCTGCAATGGATCGCCGCTGGCGCGCCGCGCCGCGGCGAGGTCGCCGATGCGGCCCTCCTGCGCGACGCGACACCACAGGTCAGCGCCGCCTTCCAGCCGCTCGAGGCGCCCGCTGCAGGGAGTGGAATCCAGCTCCGCGTGGAGCCGTTCACCGTGGCCCCGCACTTCGAGCGTGAACTCTTCGTGCACCGACGCGCCGCGCCGACCGGAGATCTCTACGTGCGCCGCATCCACTTCCGGATGCGCCCCAACAGCCACCACTTCGTCCTCTACGGCCTGAACCCGACCATCCCGACCTTCCTGGTGCCACCGTTTGACGCGGTCCGCGACATCCGGAACGCCGATGGGACGATGAACGTCACCAACATGATGACGATGGGCTACCACGTCTTCTTCGGTGGCGCGATGCAACCCGAGTTCGCCTACGAATTCCCGACGGGCGTGGCCCTCAAGATTCCCGCGGGCACGGGGCTCGACCTCAACGTGCATTACGCCAACCACGGCGATGCCCCGATCTCCGGCGAGGCCGCGGTCAACCTCCAGACGATCCCGCTCGCGCAGGTGACCAAGGTCGCGCGGACCCTCAACTGGGCCAACCAGTCCATCACCCTCCCCCCGGGCCAGCGCACGACGCTCGAGAAGACGTTCACCGTCACCGACTCGACCACGGTCTTCGCGCTCACCTCCCACACCCACCGGCTCGGCGAGCGATTCGTCATCCAGGTCGTCGGCGGCGCACGGAACGGCGAGACGATCTACGAGAACACCGACTGGGAGCACCCCGCGTTCCTCATCCTGCCGCAGCCGGTGCGCCTCGGTCCGGGAGAAGGGCTCAAGTCGATCGTGACCTACAACAACAGCACCGGCACCACCGTCCGCTTCGGCCTGCAGAGCACGGACGAGATGGGCATCATCTTCGGCTACGCCTACTAGCATGCAACCAATCTCCCGCCGTGACTTCGCTGCGCTCACCGCGACCGGCGCCCTCGGCGCCACCGGCGGCTGGCTGACCGACGCCCTGCACGCCAAGGCCCGCGCGACCGACCCGGTGATGCCACCCGACCCGGCGACGCCCAGCCGCCACGGCGCCTGGCCCGGTTACGACGCCGCCATCGTCATCGACAACCTCGCCACGCCGGGGCCGTTCAACGTCCCGAACAGCACCGCTGCGCCCTACAGCGCGGCGATGATCGCCAACGCGCGGGCCTCGGGGATCACCGCGGTGAACGTCACGCTCAGTGGCGGCGGCCCCACCGGAAGCGCCGCCTTCGAGTCGACGGTGCGGAACCTGGCCTTCCTCGAGCGGGAGCTCGACGCGCACCCGGACGCCCTCGCCCGCATCCGCACCGTCGCCGACATCCGACGGGCCAAGGCGGAGCGGCGCGTCGGACTCATCGCGGGATTCCAGGATACGACGATGCTCGAGGGGGATGTCAGTCGCGTGGACCTCTTCCACGGGCTCGGCGTCCGGATCATCCAGCTCACCTACAACGTGCGCAATCTCGTCGGTGATGGCTGCCTCGAGCCGGGCAACGCGGGGCTGAGTGCCTTCGGACGCGAGGTCGTCAGCCGGATGACCACGCTGGGGATCCTCGTCGATGTCAGCCATTGCGGGCGCCGCACGACGGACGACGCCATCGCACACGCCACACGCCCCATCGCGGCCACGCACACCTCGTGCGCCGCGCTCGCCGACGTCCCACGCGCGAAGACCGACGATCAGCTCCGCCGCCTCGCGGCGAAGGGTGGCGTCGCTGGGATGTACATGATGCCGTTCCTCCGCCTGAGCGGGCAGCCGACCGGCGACGACTTCATCCGACATCTCGAACACGCGGTCAACGTCATGGGTGAGGATCACGTCGGCGTCGGCTCCGACAACTCCATCACGCCATTGGAGCTCACCCCCGCCTTCCGCGCACTGCACGCGGACTTCGTGCGCCAGCGCCGCGCCCAGGGGATCTCAGCCCCCGGCGAGGACGAGCAGGTGTTCAACCACGTCCCTGACCTCGACCATCCCCGACGGATGGAACGCGTCGCCGACCGCCTCGCGGCACGCGGCCACTCGAGCGCGCGCATCGAGAAGATCCTTGGCGGCAATTGGCTCCGGCTCTTCGGAGAGACCTGGCGCTGATCGCACGGGTCAGTCCGTGAGTCGAAAGCCGTCGGCGTCGAGGTGCGCCGGGAAGCGCGTGCGATGGGTGGTCAACGCTGTGTGGTCGAGCGTGACGGTGGCGGTGCCCACCGCGGCCTGAAGTTCGCACAGCGCCTCGCCGACAAAGTCGCAGACGATGCTCCCCCCGCGGAACTCGAGGCCGTTGCCGTCCGTCCCGGTGCGGTTGACCCCCACGCAATACGCGAGATTCTCGATGGCCCGTGCATGGAGGAGCGCCCGCCACGCCTGCTGTCGCGCGGCGGGCCAGTTCGCGACGTAGACGACGAGGTCGTAGTCCAACGCCACGCTCGAGCCACCCCCGGGGACGACGGTCCCGTCCGCCGCCGAGCCGGCGGACTCGGGCGCGTGCACACGGCCGTTCCGCGAGAAGACGGGAAAGCGCAGGTCGTAGCAGACGAGCGGGAGCACCCGCCACCCACGCCATTCGACGATGAGCCGCTCGCGACCCGCCGTGTACCGCTCGTGCTCACCCGACATTCGGAAGAGGTGCCGCTTGTCGTAGTGGCGCACCGCGCCATCCGGGGTCACCCAGAGGAGGCGATTGTAGACCGCCCCATCCACGCGGAGCTGCACGCTCCCCGTGACCGCGGCGTCGTGTGCGGCGGCCTGCGCACGCATCCACGCGACGGTCGGCCCGTCCATCGTCTCCGCCCGTGCGAGCGCCTCGTTCGAGAACCCACTCGTGAACGTCTCGGGCAGGACGAGAAGATCACTCGCCGGGGTGCCCGCGAGCGCCGCGGCGAGCTGCTCACGGTTCGCCGCGGGATCGTGCCAGATCGTATGGTGCTGCACGAGCGTGACTCGGAGCGCACGAGTGCCGGTCATCGGCGAGCCCGTCATACCGCCGCCAACCGCTGCAGCGCGACATCGAGCGTGGCCGTCTCCTTTGCGAAGCAGAGCCGGATCACCCGTTGCCCCGCGGGCGGCGCCCCATAGAACGGCGACAGAGGGATCGCCGCGACCCCGTGCCGATCGCAGAGCTCGTCCACGAAGGCGAGGTCATCGGCCTCCGACACCGCGGAGTAATCCACGCACTGGAAGTAGCCGCCCGCCACCGGGAGCGGCCGGAAGCGCGTCCGCGCCAACCCGGCGGCGAAATGGTCGCGCTTCGCCTGATAGAACGCGCCGAGGGCCTCGAGATGCGCGGGGTGATCACGGAGCATCCGCGCCACCGCCCACTGTGCGGGCGCAAACGCCCCGAACGTGTTGTACTGATGCACCTTCCGCAGCTCCTGCGTCATCGCTGGCGGCGCCACCACCGACCCGAGCCGCCATCCGGTGCAATGGAAGCTCTTGCCGAAGCTCGAGACGACGAGACTCCGCGGGGCGAGCCCCGCGTGCGCCAGCGCACTCACGTGCGACCGTCCGTCGAAGACGATCGGTGCGTACACCTCGTCGGAGAGCACGAGCAGATCGTGCGCCTCGGCGAGCGTCGCAAGTTGATCCGCATCGGCCGCCGACCACATCGCACCGGTGGGATTCTGCGGCGAGTTCACGATGACCAGGCGCGTGCGTGGCGTGACCGCCGTCGTGACCCGGTCCCAATCGATGACGAACCCAGCCTCCGCCGTCACCGCGAGCGGAACCCGCACGGGCCACCCACCGGCGAGCGTCACGACGGGGGCGTACAGGTCATACGCGGGGTCGAGCACGATCACCTCGTCCCCGGCGCCGATCAGCGCGAGAATCGCATCAAAGATCGCCTCCGATCCGCCGACCGTGACCGTGATCTCCGCCGCGGGATCGCGGGCGATGCCGTGTGCCCGCACGATGCCGTCGGCGATCGCCTCGCGGAGCGGTGCGATCCCGATCATCGGCGCGTACTGGTTCTGCCCCGCCCGCACCGCCTCGGCGAGGGCCGCCTGCAGCGCCTCCGGCGGCGAGAAATCCGGAAACCCCTGCCCGAGGTTCACGGCCCCCACCTCCGCCGCGCGCTGCGACATCACCGTGAAGATTGTCGTCCCGACCTGCGGCAACTTGGACGCGCGTCGGACCGTCGCGGCATCGGGTCGAACGCCGGCCGCGGCTGACGCGTTCATCGAATCCGCCGCCGAAGTCGCCGGATGGGAGGTGGACGGGGAGCGCATAGGGTGGCCGGACGATGCAGCCCGGGTGCCCCCCCCGCAACGGGAGGCGACTAGGTTTCGGAACGGCAGGGGTCAGGTCTCAGGGGTGTGGTGAGCGGTCCACCAGCCCGCGGTCGGGGCATCCCCGACGAGGCTTCCCCTGCCCCTTGGCCCCTGACCCCAGCAGTCCAATGACCCAGATCTTCCAGCTCTACGTCTTCCTGCTCGCCGGCTTCGTCGGCTTCATCATCATCCAGCGTGTGCCGCCCCTCCTGCACACGCCGCTGATGTCGGCCACCAACGCCATCTCGGGGATCTCCCTCGTCGGGGCGCTCGTCGCGGCGGGCGGGAAGTACGGGACCCTCGCGACCATCCTCGGCGTGATCGCCGTCGTCTGCGCGACCACCAACGTGGTCGCCGGCTTCCTGATCACCGACCGGATGCTGGCGATGTTCAAGAAGCCCGACACCAAGTCGGAGGGCGGCAAGTGATCGCGCTCCCGCTCTCCGTCGAGGCCGCCACCGCGTCCCTCGGCGCGCGCGACTGGGTCATCCAGCTCGCCTACCTCGCCGCCTCGGCGCTCTTCATCCTCGGGCTCCGCTCCCTCACCAAGCCCGCCGATGCCCGGCTCGGGATGCAGCAGGCCGCGGCCGGTATGCTCTTCGCCGTGATCGGCACGCTGCTCGACGCCAACATCGTCACGTATCAGTGGATTCTCGTCGGCCTGGTCGTGGGCACCCTTCTCGGGTACCCGATGGCGATGAAGATCGAGATGACGTCGATGCCGCAGTTCATCGCCTTCTCGCACGCCTTCGGGGCGCTGGCCGCGACGCTCGTCGGCATCGTGGAATACCGGCATCTCAATGCGCTCGACGGTCCGATGTCCCGCGGAGTCGCAGCAGCGCTCGGCTTCGAGGTGCTCTTCGGCGCGCTGACCGTCACCGGCTCGCTGATGGCGTTCGGCAAGCTGCAGGAGCTCATCACCGGACGCCCCATCACGTTCAAGGGGCAGAACGCCGTCAACTTCCTGATGATGGGCGTCGCCGTCGTCAGCTTCGGCCTCGTGGTCGCGAACCCCGCGAACGCGACCGCCTTCTACACGATGGTGGCCCTCGCCTTCCTCCTCGGGGTCACGATGGTGCTCCCCATCGGCGGCGGGGATATGCCGGTGGTGGTCTCGCTGCTCAACTCGTACGCCGGCCTCGCGGCCAGCGCGACCGGATTCGCCATCGGGAACAACGTGCTGATCATCGCGGGCGCGCTCGAGGGCGCCGGCGGCTTCATCCTCTCGATCCTGATGTCGAAGGCGATGAACCGCTCCTTCGCCAACGTCCTCTTCGGCGCCTTCGGTTCGGCGCCGAGCGCGAGTGGCGGTGCGAAGGGTCCGGCGAAGGAGTCGAAGACCATCTCGACCGAGGACGCCGCGCTGCAGATCGCCTACGCCGGCTCCGTGGTGATCGTGCCGGGCTACGGGATGGCGGTGGCGCAGGCGCAGCACACCTGCCGCGAGCTGCACGAGCTCATTCAGAAGAAGGGCGGCGATGTGAAGTACGCCATCCACCCCGTCGCCGGCCGTATGCCCGGCCACCTCAATGTGATCCTCTCCGAGGCGGGCATCGACTATGGCGCCCTCCTCACGGACGTGGATGACGCCAACCGTGTGCTGCAAACCGCTGACGTGGCAATCATCATCGGCGCGAACGACATCGTGAATCCGGACGCCGAGGAGGACAAGGCGAGCCCGTTGTACGGGATGCCGATCTTCCGCCCGTGGACGGCGAAGACGGTCTTCGTGATCAAGCGCGGCAAGGGCACGGGGTTCAGCGGCGTCGAGAACCCGCTCTTCTTCCGTGACAACACGCTGATGCTCTACGGCGACGCGAAGGGTGTACTCGGGAATCTGATCAAGGAAGTGAAGGCGCTGGATGAGGGGCACTGACGGCTGGACGACAGGCAGCCCGTCCTCAGCGAGCCATCGGAAGGACCTTCAGCGCATGGAGGGGGGCGTCCTGTCACTCTGGCGGAGTTCTCGGGTCAGAGGCGAGATTTCGCCTCCTAATGACCGGTGAGTCCAAATGACCGGTGAGTCCACCCCGCTCTCCCAGGCGCAAGCGCGATCTCTTCTGAGCGCCGCGCCGGTGATTGCCGCTGCCGTGACAGCGGTTTGGACTCCGCTCGCGCTCCGCGCTCCCCTCGGCCTGAATTCAGGGCCCGGATGGGCCGCGTTCAGCGCAGAGGCGCTCGTGCGGGCCATCGTCAGTCTGTCGCTCTGGCACGCCGCCGGACGGCGCTCCGGCGACGAGAGGCGCCTGCTCCGGGGAGCGGCCGTTGCCTCTGCGCTCATCGGCGTGGCGGCCTCAGCATTTCGTTGGCAATGGTACGCCTCCGGCAACACGCTACCACTCGCCGACACGTGCCAGTTGCTTGGGTACGCCGTGCTGATCGCGACGATGATGCGCCTGCAGGCCGCCGGGCGGTCAGTGGGGAGCAAGTGGATTGTCTGGATTGAATCGCTGAGCGTCGGAGTCAGTGTGGGACTGCTGACCTGGCACTTCATCGTCCGAGGCAATTACACGTACAGCACCTTCGGGGCGACGATTGGACCGACCCTGGAACTGGTATATCCGATCCTCGACAGTCTTCTGGTCGTCCTGACCTTCGACCTTGCCCGTGGCCGGATGCGCGTCAATCTGGGTTGGGCTCTGGCCGTGATCGCGTGTTGCCTTGGGGACGCCACCCTGTCCATCGATGCGTACGTGACGTCGAACCCCAACATCAATTTGTTTGGCGACATCCTTGGATCGAGCACCATTGTCGGGTTCGCAGTGCTGGCACAACAGGCGTCGACGCGTCGCCCGTTACTGCAATCCAGTGGACACTCGCTTGGGATCGTGGAGCATCACCGCAGTCCGATGAGCATCTCGGCGGCAGTCTTGGTGGTGCTCGCCGTCAGCACGGCAACCGTGTCCGAGCTCGCCGGCCACGGGGTTGATGGGATCCTCTGGTTGGCGGGACTCGCCGTGGTGGCCCTCATCCGGTTTGTCCGCGTGATCATCATCGCGCAGGAGCGCGCCGGCGTGGCGGAGCAGATTCAGCAAGATCTCGAGCGAACAATCGCCCAGCGGACGTACGAGCTTGCCAACCTGACTGAGGCCCGGACCCGGCTCGTCACCACCCTGAGCCACGAAATCCGCTCGCCGCTGAACGCCATTCTCGGCCTGACGCACCTGATGACCGTCCGGGACGATGTCACGCCCTCACAGCGGGAGACCCTCGGGCGAATCCAGCAGCACGGACGTCACCTGGTCCGCCTCTCGGAGAACGTGCTGGCGATGGCGCGGATCGAATCGGGGACCGAGACGCTTCGGCGGGATCCGTTCGACCTCGATGACGTGCTGCTGCAGACGATGGACGTGCTGCGTCGTGACGCGAAGGCCAAGGGCCTCCGCGTCACCCTGGAGCGCCCCGCGGACCTCCCGCGCTGGCTGGTGGGCGATCAGACGCGGCTCACCCAGCTCCTGCTCAACTATGTCAACAACGCCGTCAAGGCGACGACGCAGGGCGGCATCACACTTCGACTCTTCGCGTCGGCGGTGGGGGAGCGCGTCGAGCTCACCGGCGAGGTGTCCGACACCGGACCGGGCATCCCTCCCGAGGACGTCACCCGACTCTTCCAAAGGTTCGAGCGCCTCGCGGGCGCCGCGGGTCCGGAGCCTGGCTCGGGCCTCGGGCTTGCCATCTGCCGGTGGATTGCGGAGCAAATGGACGGGGCGGTCGGAGTCCGCTCGGTGCTTGGGGGCGGAACGACGTTCTGGTTTCGCGTGCTTCTTGATCGGCACGCGGCGACCGCCGCGGCGCCTGCGCCGCAGGTGCCGACGAGCCAGCCGGGACGGCGGCGCGTCCAGCGCGGCGCGCGCGTGCTCGTCGTCGACGATATCCCGGTCAATCGAGAGATCGTGCGTGAGGTGCTGACGGCCGTAGGGATGGACGTCGTCGAGGCGGACGGGGGCCGGGCCGCCGTCCGCTTAGCGCTCTCAGAGCCCTTCGACGCCGTCCTGATGGATCTGCGGATGCCGGACATGGACGGATTCACTGCCACGCAGGCGATTCGGCGCGACGACCGCGGGCGCACCGTGCCCATCATTGCCGTGACGGCGGTTACTGCGACCGAGGATGCAGTCCGAAGCCGCAATGCCGGGATCAGCGATTGGGTCAGCAAGCCGTTTGAGCCGGACACGCTCCTCGACGTGGTCCTGCGCTGGACCGGCGCCGATGAGGGGAGTTCCGTGTCGTCCGTTCGCGTCCCCGACGCCGACGCGCTCCGTCGCCAGGCGCTGTTCGGCGTGACGGGCTTGGACGCGGCCGCTGGCCTCCGTCGCGTGATGGAGAACCAGCGCCTCTACGAGGCGTTGCTCTCCGAGTTTGTCCGGTCACACGCCGACGCGCCGGCGGATCTCGAGCGCTGCCTTGCTCGCGGTGATCGTGAGACCGCCCAGCAGATCGCGCACACGTTGCGCGGCGTCGCGGGCGGCATCGGCGCTACCGACGTGCACGCGAGCGCCACCCGCCTGGAGGAGGCCCTCCGCGCCGGGGACGTCGAGGGTGCGCGGATGGCGCTGCGCGCGATGCAGGCAGCGCTTCCCCCCCTCGTGAGCGCCCTGCGCCTGTACCTCCCGACGTGAGCCGCCTCGTCGGCGCGCTCGCGCTCTCGGTCGTGGCGACCGCCATCACTGCGCAGCCCCCCGAGGCCATCTGGTACATCCGCAACGATTCCGCGGGGATCGCGAGCTTCGAGGCGCACGCGCGGCAGCTCAGCGTCATCGCGCCGCAGGCGCACAGCATCGACTCGAGCGGGACGATCCGAGGCGCCATCCATCCGCGCATCCTCGCCGCCGCCGCGCGTCACGGCGTGAAGCTGATGCCCTTGGTGATGAACCCCGGCTTCGATCTCGGGATCCTGCACCATCTGGTGACCGACCGCGGCGCGCGCACCGCCACCGCCCGGAGCTTCGCGGGGCTCTGCCGTGAGCTCCGGCCCTGGGGGATCCAACTCGATCTCGAGAACCTCGCCGTCGAGGACCGCGACGCCTTCACCGCGTTCGCGCGCGAGGTGGCGGACTCGACGCGCGCCGCCGGGTGCGGGCTCTCCGCCGCGGTCGTCCCCCGCCCCGATGATCTCCGCGGCGTTCTCCCATATCACCAGTACATGTCGGACTACTGGCGCGCCGCCTACGACTATCGGGCGCTCGCCGAGGCGCTCGACTTCCTGTCGTATATGACGTACGCGCAGCATACCGGTGGCAGCACGCCCGGACCGGTGGCGGGGTACCCGTGGATGGACGCATCGCTGCGCTACGTGCTCGCGGAGGGGGTCTCGC
The DNA here is from genome assembly GCA_049428925.1 of Gemmatimonadaceae bacterium. Lineage (GTDB taxonomy): Bacteria > Gemmatimonadota > Gemmatimonadetes > Gemmatimonadales > Gemmatimonadaceae > Pseudogemmatithrix. The sequence continues at coordinate 1,016 of JBMTAR010000020.1, read as the reverse complement.
CATCGAAGCTCTCCCTCGGCATCCCGGCCTACTCGGATTACTGGTTCACCCACTATGACCCGCGCGCCGGGAGCCGTCCGCGTGGGGAGGACATCGGCTACCCCCAGGTGATGGCGATCATGCGGGCCGCCGGGGCGACCCCCCGATGGGACCCCGTGCAGAAGGCGCTCGTCGGGATGTGGGAGCGGCACGGGGTGTTCGAGCACGCCTGGGTGGAGGACGCCCGAGCCTTCCGGGAGAAGCTCCAACTTGTTCGGCGGCATGGACTTCGGGGCTACTCCGTCTGGCTGATCGGGATGGAGGATCCGGCGACGTGGCGGGTGGTGGGCCCGGTGTCGCGCTAGTCAGAATCGTCCGTCCAGCGCCCACCCCCAACGCGCAGGCTGGACCGAGATCGTCCCGGGAATGGCCCCCCTCTTGCGCTGGAAACATTCGGGTTGAATACTCGGCGTCCGAGTTTTCCCCACTGACTGTCAGGCAAGCGGGTTTGTGATGGGACGTCCAGTCAAAGACAAGACGGGAAGCATTGTCGGATCCCTCGAGCGGTCCGGGAGTCTCTGTTATCTGTACGACTTGAAGGGCCGGTGCATTGGCTTTCATTCGGCCGCATCGGACACGACGTATCGGCCCGGCGGCGTGGTGGTCGGCAAGGGGAACCTGCTCCCCAACCTGATGCCAACCGCGGACGTGCCGATCACCCGGTACGCGTGAGACGCGCCTGCGGAGCAGCGCTTTTGGTGCGACGGCGCTGAGGGATGCACGAAGGGGGTGGTCCGGTTCCGGACCGCCCCCTTCGCGTCGCGCCTGGACTCAGCGGAACATCACGGGAGCACGTCCCACAGCGCAATCATCGCGTTGGTCACGAGTTGCTCGTTCGCCGGGACCATCGGGCCGATCATCCAGGCGCCCATCTCACCCGACTCGTTGAACCGCGTGAGCGCATCGGCTGCCATCAGGACCGCCGACCGGTCGGTGCCGCAGTACGCCGCGAACGCGTCGGCCAGCGTCACGGAGCC
>JBMTAR010000019.1:0-17572 GCA_049428925.1 Gemmatimonadaceae bacterium | reverse complement strand
ATCCGCGCGACGGGGAGCACCACCACCACCCGTAAGGGTCGGGGTGAGGGGCGGCTGGACGCGTCAGGGATTTCCTGAAGGATTTCAGGTACCTCCCTGCTGGGTCTCCCCCAGTAGGGAGACCACCTTCGTCGCGAGAGCCGAATCCACCCTCAGCGCCCCCCGCCGATGACCCTCAGCGACGAACTCATCCGTGTCCTCCTGGCCGACGACCACGCCGTGGTCCGGGCTGGACTCAAAGCCGTGATCGCCAACGCCCGCGATATGCTCGTCGTGGGCGAGGCCGCGTCCGGCCCCGAGGCGGTCTCGATGGCAGAACGCCTCAAGCCAACGGTGGTGGTGATGGACCTCTCGATCGGCGAGGTGGATGGGGGGCAGGCGACGAAGCTCATTATCGAGAAGGGGATCCCGACGCGGGTGCTCATCCTGACGATGCATCCGGAGGAGGAGTTTCTGGTCCCCATGCTCGAGGCGGGGGCCGCGGGATTTCTTCCCAAAACGGCGGCGGATGCGGAGTTGCTCGACGCCATCCGCGCGGTCGCACGCGGCGACATCTTCGTCCGAGCGCAGGCGGCCCGCATCCTCGCGAAGGGCTACCAGCGAAAGGATCCGATGCAGGAGGAGCGGACCCGCTTCGAGCGCTTGACCGAGCGCGAGCGGGACGTCCTCCGATTGACGGCGCACGGGTACTCCGCGCCCGAGATCGGCTCGCAGCTCTTCATCTCGCCGAAGACGGTCGATACCTACAAGCAGCGGATCCAAGACAAACTTGGCCTCTCGCATCGGCACGAATACGTGCAGTTCGCGTTGCGGCTCGGTCTACTCCAGGCCTGATTGTCTGCCGGGACCTACGGCGGCGGCGTCGCCTCCTGAATGTCGTCGCTGCCATTGGGGATTGTCGCGGTCGTCATCCTCGTCGCGGCTGTCGCCGTGTGGTTCTCGCGCGCCCAGATCCGCGAGGACCGCGAGGCGCGCGCGCGTGCGGCATCGGCGTGGCGCGCCTCCGAGGCGAAGTTCGCGGGACTCCTCGAGATCTCGATGGATGCCATCATCACCGTCGACGTCACGCAGCGGATACTGCAGTTCAATCGCAGCGCGGAGCGGATCTTCGGCTACGTGGCGGCGGAGGTGGTGGGGGAGCCGCTGGGGATGCTCCTCCCCGAGCGCTACCGCGGCCGGCACGCCGGCATGGTTCGTCAGTTCGCTGGGGCGCCCGCGCATGCGGGCCAGATGGCGGACCCTTGCGAGCTCTTCGGCCTCCGACGCGACGGGATCGAATTCCCGGCCGAAGCCTCCATCTCGACACTGGCGATGCCCGATGGGTCGATGGTCTTCGCCGTCCTCGTCCGCGACATCACTGGGCGGAAAGCGTTCGAGCAGTCGGAAGCGCGCTTCGCCGGTGCGGTGGCGGTGCTCGGGGAGACGTTGGAGCTTGATCCAACCGAGCGTTCGGTGGTCCAGCTCCCGATTCCGTGGCTCGCGGATGGGGCATTCCTGGATGTGCTGACGCCGTCCGGGAAGCTGCGCCGCCTCGCCGCACGAACGGGGGACCCGAGGCGCGATGCAGCGCTCACGGCGGTGGCGAGGGGTCCGCTCGATCTCGACGCGCCGTGGCCGGTGGTCGATGTGATTCGGCGCGAACGCGAGGAGCACGTGCCCCTCGTCGACGACGAGTGGCTGGAAGCGCGAGCGGTCGACGATGCCGAACTCGCGCGGCTCCGGGCACTCGCGTTGAGGGAGGTGCTGTTCCTGCCACTCATCGCCCGCGAGCACGTGCTCGGCGTATTGACGCTGTATCGCGAGGCGGGACGTCTCCCTTTCAGCGCCGGTGAGCGATCTATCGCGACGGAGCTCTCCGTGCGCGCGGCGTTCGCCATCGACAATGCGCGCCTCTTCACTTCCGCTCGCCAGGCGACGGTCGCGCGGGACCACGCGCTCGGCGTGGTGTCGCACGACCTGCGGAACCCCATCTCGGCCATCGGGATGAGTGCGCGCGCGCTGCTCCCCACGATCCCCGTCGACGACTCGGAGCGTCGTGCACTGCTCACGAACATCGTGGCGAGCCAGGACCTGGCGCAGCGAATGATTCGTGATCTCCTGGATGTCGCGAGCATCGAGACGGGGCACCTGTCCGTCGAGGAACGGCCCGTCGCGGTGGTACCCCTTCTCGACCGCGCCCTCGCGCTGTTCGCGCCCGAGGCGGAGGGCAAGGGAGTCGCCCTCGGGCTTGGGGACGTGCCGCCCCTCCCGCAGGTCTGGGGAGACGACGAGCGGCTCGTGCAGGTGCTCTCGAACCTTCTGTCGAATGCGGTGAAGCACACGCCGAGCGGAGGGCACATCACGCTCTCGGCGCGAATCCTCGACTACGATGTGGAGGTCGCGGTGACGGATACCGGGCACGGCATTCCGGCAGCGTCGATCCCGCTGATCTTCGAGCGCTACTGGACGGTGCGCGGCAACGCGCCGAAAGGAGGCACGGGACTCGGACTCGCGATTGCACGCGGCATCGTCGAGGCGCTCGGTGGGAAGCTCTGGGCCGAGTCGATCGAGGGCGCGGGGAGCACCTTCCGCTTCACCCTGCGCATCGCGGACTGAGCGGCGTCAGCGTCCGGCGACGACCCGTGACCAGGTGAGTGCTGCGAGATCGGAGATGAGCCGTTGCGCCGTGGCGCGGTCGGCAATCCCCCGTGTGAGCACGACGAGGACGAAGGGGGCGCGGCCCGGCGGGTAGACGATGGCCGCATCGTGCGTCTGCCCGGTGATCCACCCGGTCTTGTGCGCGACTGGCGTTCCGGCAGGGAGCCCCGCGGGGATCTCGTCGTTGAACTCCTGCGCGAGGAGCGTCGTACGCATCAGCGCCGTGCCCGTGGCGGAGGCGGCACTGCCGCGTTCGATGGCGGCGAGGAGGCGGCCGAGGCCGCGCGCCGTCGCGACATTGTTGCGGCCAGCTGCGAAGGCCTTCGCGTCCTCCACGCCGCGCCGGACGATGACACCGTCCGCGCCGAGCGCCGCGGCGACACGCGTGATGGAGTCGGCGCCGAGGTGCTCGATCAGGGCGTTGGTGGCGAGGTTGCTCGACCGCACGATCATCCGGTGGTTCAGCTCCCGGAGGCTGATGGGTACCCCGACACGGTCGTAGAGCGCGGGGTCGGAGTCCTCCTCGCGGTTGAGCGAGTAGGGGGAACCATCAACGATGGAGCGGAACGCGTTCTGCAGGACGACCCGATGGTCGAGGTCGAATGCCCCCGTCTCGGCGGCGCGGACGAGGGTGACCATCACCGGGAGTTTCATCGTACTCGCCGGGTGATACGGGACCGTGTCCGCCAGCCGGTAGGTGGCCCCGGTCCCCAGGTCCTCGACCCAGACGGCGGCTTCGGCCCCGGGCACCTGCGCGATGCGCTGCGCGAAGCGGGTCTCGAGGGTCGGGGTGGGATCGGGACTCGGTGCGACGGGGGCGGGGGCGCACGCGCCCGCGAAGACGAGGCCGATGCTCGCGCCCAGCGCGAGATGGCGTCGCACAAGCCGGGACGCAGCGTACGCGAGGCGTCGCGGTGCCCGCGTCCCAGACGCCTTCACGTGCGATGCCTGACGGGATGTCATCACGCCCCCTCCGCGCGCCAGGTGCCGGAGCGTCCACCCGACTTCTCGAGCAGCCGGATGCCCTCGATCCGCATCCCCTTGTCGGCACTCTTCGCCATATCGTACACGGTGAGCAGCGCGACGCCGACCGCGGTCAGCGCCTCCATCTCGACCCCGGTCGGACCGGACGTTGCGGCCTCCGCTTCGCAGCGGATGGTGTGGGTTGCCTCGTCGAGGGTGAAGCGCACCTGCACGTCGTGCAGCGCGATCGGGTGGCAGAGCGGGATGAGGTCGGCAGTACGCTTCGCCGCCATCACGGCGGCGACGCGGGCGACCCCAAGCACATCGCCCTTCGCGATCTGTGCGTCACGCACGGCGATGAACGCCTCGGGTTGCATCCGAATCCGTCCCTCGGCAATCGCACGTCGGACGGTGGCCGGCTTGGCGGAGACGTCGACCATCGCGGCAGATCCGTCAGCGGTCAGATGAGAGAGGGACATAGGGCAGGGGGCAGGGGTCAGGTCGCTGAGAGCGGATACGAGGCGTCAGGTAGCTGAGTGCGGATGCGAGGCGTCAGCGATCACCGGCGACGGCCCGCATCACGTCGAGCGCGAGCAACTGGGGGATGGCGTTCACCTCGGTCGCGGTCTTCGCCTCCTCGACCACCGGGATCGCCCGGAGCGCGCGCATCGCCGTGGCGACATCCCCGCTCGTCGTCGCGGTCCGTGCGCGTTCGCGGAGGAGCACCAGCAGGGCCTCAAGCGTTTCACGGAAGGCGCCGCGCGCCTTCGCCGACCCGGCGCCGAAGGCCGCCTTCAACATCGTCTCCCGTCCGCCGTCGGCGGCGGCGAGGAGCAGGCGCGCCCGGCCGACCGCCTCACGGCGGCCCTCGCCGCCAATGAGCGCACCGAGGGCACCACTCGCCATCGCGACGAGCGTCTCCTGCGGTTCATTCGGCACAGCGGAGGCCACGGCGGGTTCCGCGAGCAGGGCGCGCATCGCCCCGTCGGGGAGCGGAGAGAGGCGGAAAGCGATGGTGCGGGAGCGGATCGTGGGGAGGAGGGCCCCTGGTTCGCTCGAGGTCAGGATGAAGGTCGTGTTCGCCGCCGGCTCCTCGAGGAGCTTCAGCACCGCGTTGGCCGTCTCCGGGCTCGACGCCTGTGGCACCATCCGCTCGGCGTCGCCGATGATGAAGACCTTCCGTTTCGCGAGCGCGGGGGATTTCGCCGCGAGCGCGGTGAGCAGCGGCGCGGTGTACTTGTAGATCGCCATCGAACCATCGGGGCGCGCGTAGAGGCCCGAGGCCTCACGCCGCTCGGCGACATCAGCGAGGAAGCGTTCGTCGACCTCCTCTGTCGATGGGTTGTCACCTTTGATCTTCTCGTGCGGGAAGAACCACCGCAGATCCGGATGCTGCAGGTCGAGGGCGAGGCGGCAGTGCTGGCACGCGCCGCAGGGACGTGCGGCGCCGTCACAGAGTAGACGCTGCCCGAGCCAGAGCGCGACGCGCTGCTTCCCGATCCCTGCGGGACCGTGCAGGAGGATGGTCGCCGGCAGGGTCCCGGCGTCGGCGAGGTCGGCCAGCCGTGCGCGGAGCGCCTCGTGCCCGTGGAGCGAGAGGATCGGCATCGTCGGAAGCTACTGCGTCCGGGGGGCGTCGGGCGCCTCCCGGCGGGTCATCCCGTCGTCGCGGCGCGCCCGCTCAGTTCGTCGACGTGGATGCGGAAGAGGATTGCGCGTTCGGGCGTCGGATCGTCCGGCGTGAACGCCTCCGGGACCAGGCGGCGCACCGCGGCGACGCCCTGCGCGTAGCGCGCCCGCTCGTCGTCGCTCCCCTCGGCGCGGAGGAGGTAGAGTCCGCCGCGCACCACGACCGAGCGCCAGTCGAAGAGCGCGTCAACCTCGTCCACTTCGAAGGCGACCCATCGGTTATGCAGGAGGACCTCGAGCTTCGTCCCCGGCTGCGTCCGGCCGTAGATCCAGCCGCCGAGGTACACATAGTGGATCGGTTCGATATCGAGCCGATCCCGCTGTGTGAACGCGAGTCGTCCCACCTGATGCCGATCGAGCACGGCGATGCACTCGTCGTGCGTCAGCTCACGGAAGCTCGGGGTGGGCGTCGGCATCGCGGGGATTCCGTCAGCGCACCAGCGTGCGGTAGGCCTCGAGGACGCGCGCGAGCGCCTCCTCCGGGGTGCTGCCGTCGGCGGAGAGGTGCCCCATCTTCCGGCCCGGGCGCGCCTCCGTCTTGCCGTAGAGGTGCACGCGGACGCCGGGGATCCGCATCGCCGCCGCGAACGGCGGTTCCCCCGCGGCCCAGAGGTCGCCGAGGAGGTTGTGGATCGCGGCCGGGCGCACGACCTCGGTGGCGCCGAGCGGGAGCCCGCAGATGGCGCGCACGAGCTGCTCGAACTGGCTCGTCGGGTGCGCACGCTCGGAGTGGTGGAAGGTGTTGTGCGGGCGCGGTGCGAGCTCGTTCACGAGCAGGGTGCCGTTGCGGAGCACGAACATCTCCACCGCGAGCAGTCCGACGATGCCGAGGCGGTCGGCGATGGCGAGCGCGAGCTGCTGCGCCTCCGTCTCCCGCGCCGCATCGACGCCGGACGGGGTGACTGCCCAAGTGAGGACACCATCGGTGTGGTGATTGCGCGAGGTCGGGTACGACACCGCGAGGCCATCGGCTCGTCGCGCGACGAGGACGCTGATCTCGAGATCGAGATCGAGGAACGCTTCGACGACGCAGACCGGTGCCCCAAGACGCGAGAAGGCGGCGGCGCCCTCCTCGGCGGTGCGCACGCGAACCTGACCGCGCCCGTCGTAGCCGCCCATGGCGCTCTTCACAATCGATGGCCCGAGCGACGCGACCGCGTGCGCCGTGGCGTCGGCATCACGCACGGTGTGGAACGGGCCGAGCGGGAAGTCGTTCGCGCGAAGCCATTCCTTCTGGCGGGCACGCTCCTGGATGGTGAAGACCGGTTCGACGCCCGGCGCGAGCGGCGCGATGGCGGCGACCGCCTCGAGGGAGGGCCGGGGGATCTGTTCGATCTCCAGCGTGACGGCGGCGCAGCCGCGCGCTAGTGCCGCCGCGGCCGCGGCATCGGCCCAGGGGGCGGTGATCACGTGGGCCGCGACGGGGCGGGCGGGACAGTCGCGTTCGGGGTCGAGGACACGGATGTCGTACCCCATCGTCCGCGCCGCGATCGCGGTCATCCGGCCGAGCTGGCCTCCTCCGAGGAAGCCGAGGGTCGCGCCCGGCGGCACGGGCGCGCCGGGCACGGGAGGGGCTGGGTGCGGACGGCGGCGGCGCGGGCGGTGCGCCAGGCGCGGAGCTGCTCGCGGATCGCGGGGTGGTGCGCGCCGACGATCTCCGCCGCGAGGACGGCCGCGTTCGTCGCGCCGGGCTTCCCGATGGCGAGCGTCCCGACCGGGACCCCCGCCGGCATCTGCACGATCGAGAGCAGCGCGTCGACGCCGTTCAGCGCGGTCACGCTCACGGGGACCCCCAGCACGGGAATCAGCGTCTTGGAGGCGACCATCCCCGGGAGATGCGCGGCACCGCCTGCGCCGGCGATGATCACCAGGAGCCCGCGCGACTCGGCCGCTTCGGCATACGCGAACATCTCGTCGGGGGTCCGATGGGCCGAAACGACCTTCGCCTCGTGGGGGATGCCGAGTTCGGTGAGGAGCTCACAGGCGGGCGCGAGGGTCTCGTAGTCGGTCTTCGAGCCCATGATGACGCCGACGAGCGGGGCGGGCGACGCGGTCATTCAGGAAATATAGGTTCTGCTCTTCATCGCGCCGGCGTCCGCAGCCGTGCCATCCCGCCGTCCACCGGGATCACCTGTCCGGTCACCCAGTCGCTCGCGGGGTCCAGCAGCCACCGCGCCGGGGCGACAAGGTCTTCCGGGAGGCCGATACGCCCCGCCGGATGCATCGCCACCGAGGCGGCGAGGGAGGCCGGATTGCCGGTGATGCGCGCCGCGAGCGGTGTCGACACGAGGCCCGGCGCGAGGGCATTCACCCGGAGCTTCCGCGGTGCATAGGTCGCCGCCGCGCTCCGGACGAGGCCCGCGACCGCACCTTTCGCCGCCGCGATCGCCTCGTGGTTGGGGAGGCCGGCCTCGGACGCCGCACTCGAGAAGAGCAGGACGCTCCCGCCGTCCGTCATCACTCGGCCGGCGGCGCGCACGGCCGCGAAGGCGGTCTGCAGGTTGAGTCGCAGGGTCTCCGTTAGCTCGGGCTCGCTGGTGAGGTGCGCGGGCTTCAGGAGGATCGATCCGACGGCGTTCACCACGCCGGCGACGCGCCCGTGCCGCTCCCGTGCGGCGGCGAGGAGGGCCTCCACGGCGGCGAAGTCCGAGGCCTCGGTCTGCTCGGCCGTGGCGTCCAACTCGCTGGCGAGTGGTTGCAGTCGGTCGAGGGTGCGGCCGGCGAGGATGAGCGAGGCGCCGTCGGCGGCGAGGGCTCGGGCGATGGCGGAACCGATGCCGCCGCCGGCCCCGAGGATGACGAAGGCGCCGGCGTGTTGCAGGGACGAGGGCATAGGGGAGGAACGGGTGAATCGGGGAGTGGGTTCCGCCAGTCGGGCCGCTGCTGTTGGGGTGTGCGGGCGCGAGCTCGGGGACCATCGGACCGAGCCTGGCGTCCCGCTGGCCACACGCACGAAGGGCCCGACGCGCACATGGCACGACGGGCCCTTCCGGGGAGCGACCGCGACAGGACTCGAACCTGTGACCCGGTGATTAACAGTCACCTGCTCTACCAGCTGAGCTACGCGGCCAGAATCGGGAAACCTAGTCTCCGCGGGATGTGCGTTCAACCCTGTCCCGACCGGTCGCGCGCCGGGGGGCAGCCGGACGACCGACCGTAGGCTGGGCCCCGACGAGGAGCGGCGCGAGGAACCGTCCCGTGTGCGATGCCGCGACGCTGATGATCTCCTCCGGGGGCCCCATCGCGACGACCTGTCCCCCGCCGCTCCCCCCCTCCGGCCCCAGGTCCACGATCCAGTCGGCCCGCTTGATCACATCGAGATTGTGCTCGATCAGGACCACCGTGTGTCCCGCGTCCACGAGGCGGTCCAGCACCTCGCAGAGCACCTCGATGTCGCGTGGGTGGAGCCCCGTGGTCGGCTCGTCGAGCAGGTAGAGCTTGCGGCCCCGCGACTTGGCGGCGGTGATCAGTTCGCGCGCGATCTTGAGCCGTTGCGCCTCTCCACCGGAGAGCGTCGTCGCCGGCTGCCCGAGCCGGAGGTAGCCGAGCCCGACCTGCTGCACCTGCCAGAGGGCCTGGCCGAGCTTCTCCTCATGCGGGAAGAAGCGGATCGCCTCGTCGATGGTCATCTCGAGGACGTCGGTGATGCGCTTGCCGAAGTACGTCACGTCGAGGACTTCGGGCTTGAAGCGCGTGCCGCCGCAGGTCTCGCAGGGGACGAAGACGTCGGCCATGAAGACCATCTCGACCTCGAGCGCGCCCGCCCCTTCGCAGGCGTCGCAGCGGCCGCCGGCGACGTTGAACGAGAAGGTCCCGGCCGTGTAGCGGCGCTGCCGAGAAAGCGGCACGTCGGCGAAGATCCGACGGATCTCGTCGAAGGCCTTCACATAGGTCACCGGGTTCGAGCGCGGCGAGCGACCGATCGGTTCCTGGTCGACGAGGACGACCTCCGTGAGCGCCTCCCAGCCGGTGAGCGTGTCATACGCCCCGACCTGCTCGCCAAGATGGAGGCGGGCGGTGTGCTCACCGGTCAGCCGCTGTTCGAGCGCGCGGTAGAGCACGTCGTGGACCAGCGTGCTCTTGCCCGAGCCCGAGACGCCGGTGACGCAGGTGAGCGTGCCGAGGGGGATGCGCGCGGTGACACCGTGCAGCGTGTGGGCACGCGCGCCGGCGACGGTCAGCCATTGCGGACCGGCACGCCGTCGTCGCTCGGGGAGCGGAATCGTTCGCGCGCCGGTGAGGTAGCCGCCGGTGAGCGGTGACGCGGCGGCATCGGTGATCGGGCCGTTGAAGACGACCTGGCCCCCGTGCGCGCCGGCGCCGGGACCAAGTTCGAGCATCCAGTCGCTCATCCGCATCGCCTCGAGGTCGTGTTCCACCATCACGACGGTGTTCCCGCCGTCGCGGAGGCGCGCGAGCAGGCCGAGCAGTCGGTCGAGGTCGCGGGCGTGTAAGCCAATGCTCGGTTCGTCGAGGACGTACAGCGTGTCGACGAGGCGGGCGCCGAGGGCGTTGGCGAGTCCAATCCGCTGCGCCTCGCCGCCGGAGAGGGTGCGGGCCGCCCGGTCGAGCGAGAGATACGTCAGCCCGACATCGCAGAGGAAGCTGATGCGGTCGCGCGCCTCGCGCAGAATATGGTCGGCAATCGCGGCGGCGGTCGGACGGAGGACGAGTCCATCCACCCAGGCGCGCAGCTCGACCACCGGCAGCGCCGCCACCTCGGCGATCTGACGACCCGCCACGCGCACCTGCAGCGCATCGGGTTGCAGTTTCGTGCCGCCGCAGGTGGCGCAGGTCCGGGCGGCCTGGTACTGCCGCAGGAAGACGCGGATGTACTGCTTGTACTTCTTCGGCTCGAGCGCGTCCAGGAATGGGAACATCCCGACGTAGCCCTTCGCCTTGCCGTGCAGGAGCGCCTTCCGCTGGGCGCCCGTCAGGTCCCGCCAGGGGCGGTCCATCGGAATTCCCTCGCGCTTGGCGAACTCGGCGAGTGCGCGTCGCTTCCCCTCGTAGCGCGGCATCGTCCACGGATGGAGCGCCCCGTCGCGGAGCGATCGGTCGGGGTACGGGACGATGAGGGACTCGTCGTACTCGAGGGTGGCGCCGAAGCCGTTGCAGGTGCCGCAGGCGCCTCGCGGATTGTTGAACGAGAAGAGCTGTGGCGAGGGGGCCGGCGCGACGTGCCCATCATCCGGGCACCGGAAGCGCGTGGTGAAGCGCCGCAGGACAAGGTCGTCAGGGGCCGAGACATCGCCGGTCGCGATGACGGCGTCCCCGTCGCCCTCGGCGAAGGCGGTCTCCAGCGCATCGGTCAGGCGTGAGCGGACGCCGTCGCCGACCACGAGCCGGTCAGTCACGACGAGGACCTCCTTCGCCGTGCCGAGGTTCGGCTTCGCCTTGGCGAGGTCATCGAGATGATGGACCGCGCCACCGACCACGACGCGCACGAATCCCTTGGCGCGCAGATGCTCGAGAATCGCCGCGTGCTTGAGCTTGGCGGACCGCGCGAAGGGGAAGGTGACGTGCAGCCGGGTGCCGACTGGGAGCGCGGCGATGGTCTCGGCGACGGTCTCGGCGCTGTCGGGGCGGAGCATGCGGTCACAGCGCGGGCAGTGCGTGTCACCGACGCGCGCCCAGAGGAGGCGGAGGTAGTCGTAGATCTCGGTCGCTGTGCCGACGGTGGAGCGGGAGGTGCGCGTCGGGTTCTTCTGCTCGATGGCGACCGCGGGGGAGAGCCCCTCGATGAGGTCGACATCGGGCTTGGGCATCCGTTCCAGGAACTGTCGGGCGTACGCCGAGAGGGACTCGATGTAGCGACGCTGTCCCTCGGCGTAGATCGTATCGAACGCGAGCGACGACTTCCCCGACCCCGACGGGCCGGTCACCACGGTGACCGCCGCGCGCGGCAGGTCCACCGAGATGTCCTTGAGGTTGTGGAGCCGGGCGCCCCGAATCGTGATGCGGTCCTTCATCGGACTGGGAAAGCTAGCGGAGGCCGGCGGAGGGGTGGCGTCGCCCCGGTGAGGGGGTGAGTTTGCGTCACCTCCCAATGGCCCGTCGCGACCTCCGTCCCTCATCGCCTGCCGCGCACGGCGGCCCCGCCGCCGGGCCCCCGCGATGAGTGTGACGCCGGACGACGAGCGGACTGGCCGTGCCTTCGACCGCCGCCTCGCGCGACGGCTCCTCGCCGCGGCGCGTCCGTACCGGGGGCTCACAATCGGGGCGGTGTGCGTGCTGCTGGTGGCCGGCACGCTCCAGCTTGTCCCGCCGATGCTCACGCGATGGGTCATCGATGTGGCGGTGCCCGCTGGTGAGGCGGGGACCCTCCGGACCGCCGTCCTCCTCCTCGTCGGTGCGCTCCTGCTTCAGGTGGTCTGTGCGTATCTGCAGGCCGTGTTGACCTCGGAGCTTGGCCAGCGGGTGATGCATGACCTCCGGCGCGAGTGCTTCGCGCATCTGCAGCGGCTCCCGATCCGGTTCTTCGACACGACCCCGGTGGGGCGGGTCGTCACCCGAGTTACCTCGGATGTCGAGTCGCTCAACGAGCTCTTCACCTCCGGTGTCGTGGCGGGCCTCGGGGATCTCTTCACCCTCGCGGCGATCACGGTGCTGATGGTCGTCGTCGATTGGCGCCTCGCACTCGCGGCGTACCTCGTGGTGCCGGGGATCCTCTGGGTGTCGGCAGTCTTCCGGCGCCGGGTGCGGAACGCGTACCGCGAGATCCGCGGCAAGCTCGCCCGGATCAACGCCTTTCTGCAGGAGCGGCTCACGGCGATGCGCGTGGTCCAGCTCTTCGGGCGCGAGTCGGACGAGACGGCGCGGTTCGTTGCACTCGACCGCGAACACCTCGACGCGCACCTCCGGTCCGTCACGGTCTACGCCCTGTACTTCCCGGCGATCGAGCTGCTGACGACGGTGGCGCTCGCGAGCCTCGTCGTCGCGGCGGCGCCGCGGGTCGGTGCCGGGGCGCTGACGGTGGGGACCGTCGCGGCCTTCCTGCAGCTCGCGCGACGGTTCTACCAGCCGCTGCAGGACCTCTCGGACAAGTACAACACGCTGCAGCAGGCGATGGCGAGCGCGGAGCGCATCTTCGGCCTGCTCGACACGCCGCCGGCCCCGGATGCCGAGCCGCGTGTCACGTCGACGAACGGCGTGGACGCCGTCGGCGGTCCATCGGCGACGGGGCCGTCCCCGGATGGCGATCGGGGGCGCGGTGTGACGGTGACGTTCGAGGATGTCTGGTTCTCGTACGCCGAGCCGGTGACGCCGTCGAGTTGGGTGTTGCACGGCGTCAGTTTCACCGTCCGGCCCGGCGAGACGCTGGCGCTGGTGGGTCATACCGGGGCGGGGAAGTCGACGATTGTGAGTCTTCTGCTCCGATTCTACGACCCGCAGCGGGGGCGCATCCTCGTCGACGGCATCGATATCCGAACGCTTCCGGTGCAGCGCCTCCGGCGGATTGTCGGCTACGTGCAGCAGGACATCTTCCTCTTCGCGGGCGATGTGGCATCGAACATCCGGCTCGCCGCTCCGCTCGACGACGCGGCGGTCCGGGAGGCCGCCTCGCGGGTGGGTGCCCATCGGGTGGTCGCGCGGCTCTCGGACGGGTACGCGCATCAGCTCGGAGAGCGTGGGGCGAGCCTAAGCGTCGGCGAGCGGCAGCTCCTCTCCTTCGCGCGGGCGATCGCCGCCGACCCGGCGCTTCTGGTGCTCGACGAGGCGACGTCGGCCGTCGACAGTGAGGTGGAGGCGGTCATTCAGCAAGGGCTCGCGACATTGATGCGGGGTCGGACGACGATTGCGGTGGCGCATCGGCTGAGCACGATCATCGGGGCGACGGAGATCCTCGTCCTGCATCACGGCGAGGTGCGCGAGCGGGGAACGCATCGGGCGCTGCTGGCGGCCGGCGGTTTGTATGCGCGCCTCTCCCGGCTGCAAGCGGGGGATCCCGAGGCGGAGAGTCAGGCGGAACGCTTGCCGTCCCCCCCGGCTTTCCGGTAGCTTCTCTCACGTGACGGTCTCGTTCCCCTCCCGCGACCCGGCCCTCCGTTGAGCTTGCAGCTCCGCGTCGGCGCCCGCTCCCATGTCGGCATGGTCCGTGCCGGCAACGAGGACAACTTCTTCGCCGACGCGGATGAGCGGCGGGGCATCTTCATCGTGGCTGATGGGATGGGGGGGCACGCCGCCGGTGAGGTCGCGAGCGAGATGGCCGTCCAAATCGTCTCGCAGGGAGTCAGCGGTCTCGGGTCCGCCACGGAATCCGAGGCCCCGAAGCGCCTGGAAGCCTCTCTCAAGGCCGCCAACCGGGCCATCTACGACCGCATGCTGACGGAGGCCGACAAGCAGGGGATGGGGACGACGGCCTCCGTGCTCCTCGTCTCCGAGTGTGGCTTCCTGATCGGTCAGATCGGAGATTCCCGCATCTACCTCCTCCGGGACGGGGCCCTCGTGCAGCTCACGAAGGATCACTCGTACGTGCAGGAGCAGGTGGACGCGGGGCTTCTCACGCCGGAACAGGCGCGAAGCCACCCCTACAGCAACGTCATCACGCGGTGCGTCGGGTCGAGCGAGGACGTCGATGTCGACCTCTTCGCCGGTGAGCCGCAGGTGGGGGATGTCTTCCTCGTGGCATCGGACGGCCTGACGGGGATGGTGGAGGACGGGCGGTTGCAACAGCTCCTCCTCGCACGCACCGGACCCGGTCGCGTCGTCGATGCGTTGATCGCCGAGGCGAACGCCCGTGGTGGCCTCGACAACATCACGGCAATCGTGGTACAGGTGGACGCGATTGGGGACGCCGCCGGTGGCTGAGCAGCCGGAGTCGGTCGCCGGGATTGCGGAGCTCTATCTCGGTAACATCCTCTACGCGCTGGAGCGCTGCGCGCTCGCGATGGCCGAGGAGGGAAAGTCGTCGGACGCGCAGTTCTACCGGGGGATCGGGCGCCTCCTCGCCGAAGCGCACGGACGCGCCCGAAAGGGCGACGCCTCAGGCCCGGCGTAGGCTGTCGAGGACGGCATCGTGCGGGAGGTCGACCCGTGATGCCGTGAAGACCCGCAGCCAACGGGCGGACCGATAGAGCTGGTCGGCGAGGATGGGGAGGTTGATCGCGCCGGCGATTCCGTCATCCGTGAGTCGCGCGACCGCCCCATCCCGCATCACGACCGGCAGGTCGAGGCCGAGCATCCGCGTCTTCCGTGGATAGTCCAGCAGCAGTTCGCCGGGGCGCAGACCGTGGGCGGCGGCGAGCGCGTCCTCCGCGGCCCGGGTACGGGCCCGGTCCTCGGCGATCCATTCCAGATCGAGGTCACGCAGCGCCGCTGCGGGTGCCTCCACGGCGCGCTTGTACAGCCGTCGCTCCTGGATCGCCGCGAGGAGGGGCGGCGCGCCGGCGCGGCCCAGGTCATGCAGGAGCCCCTCGTCGGTGTACGCCGCGAGACGTGAGGCGTCGATCGTGCCGGCGCGCAGGGCGTCCTCGACCAGCCGCTTGTACATCGCGGTGGCGCTCCGCACCGCGTGCTGCCAGTACACGTTCCGGTACATCTGGTACTTCGCGAAGAGGAGTGACTCGAGCGCGGAGAGGCCTTTCTCGCGGATGCCGATGACCGGGCGTCCGAGGTCGGGGTCGGGGACGACCGCGAGGGCGTGACGCAGTCGCTCGACGTCGATCTCACCGTACGCGACGCCGCACATCATGGCGTCCCGCTTCAGGTAGTCGGTCTTGTCGAGATCGATCGAGCCGGAGATGAGGCCCTGCAGCGGGGAGTCGCTCACGCCGCGGACGAGCGCGAGGACGCGCTCGGGGGCATCCGGGGCGAACGTCTCGCGCAGGACCGTTGCGATGGGGCCCTCGCACAGCAGGGGGGCGGCGACGTCCTCGTGATGCGGGACGCCAATCTCCTCCAGCGCGTGCGAGAACGGGTAGTGCCCGATATCGTGCAGGAGCGCGGCGGCGACCACCAAGCGGCGGTCGAGGGTGGGAACGGCGTCGAGCTGCCCGTCGTCCTCGAGGGCACGGACGGTGAGTCCCGTCAGATGGAAGGCGCCGAGGGCATGCTCGAAGCGGGAGTGCGTCGCGCCGGGGTAGACGAGGTGGGCGAGGCCCAGCTGCCGGACGTATCGCAAGCGCTGGAACGGCGCCGCGTCGACGAGCCGGAGAAAAGGCCCGTCGACGCGGATGTTGTTCCAGAGCGGGTCGCGGAGGACCGCCACGTTATCCCTGCGGTCCCGCACCGAGGATGGCCGGGCTCACCGCCGCACCGAACTTCTTGATGTTCTCGGCGAACATCCCGGCGAGCTTCTTGGCCTGGGCATCGTAGGCTTCGCCGTCCTTCCACGTGTTCCGCGGCTGCAGCACCTCGGAGGGCACGCCCGGGACCGCACTCGGCAGATGGAGCCCGAAGACGGGATCGGTCATGGTCGGGACGCCGTCGAGCTGGCCCGCGAGGGCGGCGCGCACCATCGCGCGCGTGTGGCCGAGCTTCATCCGCGCGCCGCCGCCGTAGGCGCCGCCGCTCCAGCCGGTGTTCACGAGCCACACCTGGGCGCCGTGGGTGTCGAGGAGGTGCCCGAGCATCTCCGCGTACTTCGTCGGGTGCCAGACGAGGAAGACGGCGCCGAAGCAGGCCGAGAAGGTCTCTTGCGGCTCCGTGACGCCGCGCTCGGTCCCCGCGAGCTTCGCGGTGTACCCGGAGAGGAAGTAGTACATCGCCTGCTCGCGGGTGAGCTTCGCGATCGGCGGGAGGACGCCGAAAGCATCCGCCGTCAGGAAGACGACGTGCTTCGGATGGCCACCGCGGCCGCTCGGCACGTGGTTCCGGATATAGTGCAGCGGGTATGAGGCCCGGGTGTTCTCGGTGATCGACTGGTTCGCGAAGTCGACGCGGCGGGTCCCCGGCTCAAGCACGACGTTCTCGAGAATCGTCCCGAACATTTCCGTCGTGGCGTAGATGTCCGGCTCCTGCTCACGCGAGAGGTTGATCACCTTCGCGTAGCACCCCCCTTCGAAGTTGAAGACCCCCTCGGCGCTCCAGCCGTGCTCGTCGTCGCCAATCAGGCCGCGCTCCGGATCGGCGGAGAGCGTCGTCTTGCCGGTGCCAGAGAGTCCGAAGAAGAGCGCGGTGTCTCCGTCCTTGCCGATGTTCGCCGAGCAGTGCATCGAGAGGACACCCTGCTTCGGCAGCAGGTAGTTCATCACCGTGAACATCGACTTCTTGAGCTCGCCGGCATAGCGCGTGCCGCCGATGAGGATGGTTCGGCGGGCCAGGTTCAGGATGATGAACGTCGACGTGCGGGTGCCGTGGCGCGCCGGATCGGCCTGGAACTCTGGGGCGTGCAGGATGGTGAAGTTCGGCGCGAAGGCCGCGAGCGCCTCGACCGCCGGCCGGATGAACATGTTCCGGACGAAGTTCGCATGCCACGCGTTCGGCGTGACGTACCGGCAGCTGAGCCGGTAGGCGGGATCGGCGCCGCAGTAGAGATCCTCGACGAAGAGCTCGGGGAGCCCGTTCAGGTAGCCGCGCACGTCGGCGCGGAGCGTTTCGAAGTGCGCCTCGCTGATCGGCTGGTTCACCTTCCCCCAATCGACGTCCGCCTCGGACGAGGGCTCCTGGACCACGAACTTGTCATTCGGGGAGCGGCCGGTGTGCGGCGAGGTGACGGCCACGAAGGGTCCCATGTGGGCGAGCTGCCCCTCGCCGCGGCGCACCGCGGCCTGGATGAGGTCGGGGGCCTCGAGGTTCCAGTGGACGGAGCCGGTCGGCGCGAGACCGAGGGTGTCGAGGCCGACGGAGCTCTGGCGGGCGGTGGTCATAAGCAGCGGATGCGAGAGTGTGAGGGGGATGAGGGCCGCGACCGGCGTCGCGCCCGTCTTCAGTGTGTCGCCATCGGGGTGACGCCGCGGGTGCGCTGCTGGGCGTCGATAACGGCGACGGCCGCCATGTTGACGATCTCCTGCACGTCGGCGCCCTGCTCGAGCACGTGCACGGGGTGCTGCATGCCCACGAGGATCGGGCCGATCGCCGTGGCGCCGCCGAGCTGGGTGAGCAGCTTGTAGGCGATGTTGCCGGCGCTGAGGTTGGGGAAGATCAGGACGTTCGCCGCCTCGCGGAGGCGCGAGAAGGGATAGCGCCCAGCGAGCACCTGCTCGCTGAAGGCGGTGTCGGCCTGCATCTCGCCGTCGACGATCAGCTCGGGTTCGCGGGCGCGGAGGAGCTGGACCGCCTCCGCCATCTTCTGCGCCTCGGGGTGCTTCACCGAGCCGAAGTTGGAGAAGGAGAGCATCGC
>JBMTAR010000018.1:0-17637 GCA_049428925.1 Gemmatimonadaceae bacterium | reverse complement strand
AGGAGGAGAAGAAGCCGGTCTCCTACTACCAGACCTTCTACAACAACTTCGACGCCAATGACTTCTTCGTCGAGGACGGCTCGTACATCCGGCTCCGCGAACTCTCGGTGAACTACCAGCTCCCGAAGGCCTTCGTGCAGCCGCTCAGCTTCCTCGGCTTCGAGAATGCCCGCCTCGGCATCGTCGGCCGCAACCTCTGGACGTCGACCAAGTACACCGGCTACGATCCGGATGTGACGGGGACGTCGGGCCTTGGCGGCAACCCCTTCGTGTATCGGGTGGACTACTTCACCTACCCGCAGTTCCGGACCTTCACCATGATGGTCGAGCTCGGCTTCTAAGCCGCGCCCGCCGATCAGGAGACCTGACATGCGTATGACGACTTTCGTCCGGAGCCTTGGCCTCGCCGCCCTTGTGGGCGTCACGGGGTGCAAGTCGCTGGACATCACGAATCCGAACGCGCCCGACGCCGGACGCGCCCTCGCCGACCCGGCGGCCATCGAGGCCGTCGCCGGCGGTGCGATTCGGCAGTGGGTGAACACGTACGAGGGGAACAACGCCGTGGCGCCCCTCACCACGCAGGCGCAGACGTACAGCGCCTCGTGGAACAACTTCAACATGAACTTCTACTCGAGCCTCGACGCCGACGGGACGCGGAACTCGCGCTCGTGGCAGAACGACCCGTCGGCCGCGGGTCGGACGAGCATCGAGTGGTACTGGGAGGGCTACTACAGTTCCATCTCCCTCGCGACCAACGTGCTGAAGGCGACCCGGAACAACGGGCTGGTCATCGGAAGCGCCGCGAACACGAAGCGCGCGGAGGCCATCGCGTTCCTGATGCAGGGTGCGGCGATGTCCGGCATCGCGATGAACTACAACAAGGGCTACATCATCGACGAGAATGCCGACCTGGCGAATCTCGAGTATGTGAATCGGCTCGCGATGCGCGATGCGGCGCTGTCGAAGCTCGACTCGGCGATCGCCGTGGCCTCGGCGAACACGTTCACGACCCCCGCCGCCTGGCTGAACGGTCACGCCTACACGAACGTCCAGATCGCGAAGGTTGCCAGCACAATGGCGGCGTACCTGCTCGTCAACTGGCCGCGCGATGCGAGCGAGATGAGTACGGTGGATTGGACGAAGGTGCGCAACTACGCGTCCAACGGGATGTCGTCGGGCACGCCGTTCGATTTCAACTTCGACGGTGACGGCTGCACGGCGTGGTGCCCCGAGGTCCTGGTGTGGTTCAACTCGCTCGACACGGGCCGCCTCCACACGCGCGTGGCGAACATGCTGGACGCCACGCAACTCACCCCGTGGCCGGCGGGTGGGAACCCGCAGCCGAATTCACCGGATCGCCGCCTCGGTGACGGGTCGTTCGGCAATGCCTCGATGATCGCCGGCTTCGGCAACGTCCCGAAGACGGCGAACGGCGGCACCGACTTCGCCTACTCCACTCAGGCGCCGTTCAACATGGCGCGTGGCTCGTACCACCAGTCGAACATCGGCCACATCCGCTACGATGCCACCGGCGTGCAGTCTCCGACCGGCATCTACTACGGCTACGGCACCGTGCCGCTCTTCTCGGCCGCGCAGAACGACCTGCTGTGGGCTGAGGCGGCCATCGAGCTCGGCGACCTCGCCACCGCGGCGGCGAAGATCAATAACACCCGCGTGACCCGCGGTGGACTCGCGCCGGCACTTGCATCGGAGACCGCTGCCGAGCTGCGCGCGAAGCTCAGCTACGAGAACGAGATCGAGGTCCTCGGGCTCGGTGCGGCGTCGTACTACCACCGCCGCCGTGCCACCAACGGCCTGATCACCGGCACGCCGCGTGAGATGCCGGTCCCGGCCAAGGAGCTCGGCGTCTTCGGTCAGGCGCTCTACACCTACGGCGGAGCCAAGGTGAAGTCGACCCTCCCAGCCAACGCCACCGCCGCGCCGGAGAACTGAGCCGGCACGGAGCACGCCACCCGTCGTGGTGGACACCGGGGGGGAACGCCAGGCGGCGTTCCCCCTCGGTGCGTCTGCGGGGTAGCTTTCCGAATATGATTCACCGAGCCGTTCTGGCTATCCGCGCGTCGATGGCGCTGCTCGTCGTTGCCGCATCAGTGGTGGGTGCACAGGGCACCGCCACCGCGCGACTCCGCGGCAGCATGATCGATGCCGTGACGCAGGCGCCGATTGTCGGGGCGCGCGTGGTCATCGCCGCCACCGGCCGCTATGTCGCGACTGATTCCATCGGTCGCTTCGAGCTCACGGAGATCCCTTCCGGCGTCATCCGATTCTTCGTCACCGCGGAGGGCTATCCGCGCACCTCGTTCGTCCTGGCCTTTGCGCGCGGAGAGGTGATGGAGCAGCGATTCGAACTGGAGGGGCTCGTCGCGGCGGGGGCCGTCGGCGCGCCAGGCGCGACGGTCGGCGACGGCACCTCGGCCGCCGACCGTGCGCGGGCCGCACAGCCTCTCGCCCCGTCCGTCACCACCGCGCCGGCCTCACGTGGAGTCCGGTACGAGGACTTCGAGCGCCGTGTCCGCACCGGCCGTGGGCAGTATGTCACCCGTCAGGTGATCGACGAACGCGGCTACAACAACCTCGGCGACGCCACCCGCGGGATGCGCGGGGTGAACGTCGAGTGCGGCGGACCGCGGGGCTGCCTCATCAAGATGGCCCGCACGTCGCCGGGGTGTTACCCGCAGTACGTCGTCGACGGCCGCCCCGACAACGCCTTCGGCCCGTACATCCCGATCCGTGACATCGAGGGGCTCGAGGTCTACACCGGTGCCTCCGATGTGCCCGGCGAATTCGCCGGGACCGATGCCGGCTGCGGCGTCGTCGTCATCTGGACCACCTCGGGGCCCGTGAAGCCGACGCCGCGGCCCTAGAAGCTCCTGCCGAGGGCGATCGCGTTCAGGACCAACCGGTCGAGCGCACGCCACCATCCCCGGAACATCGGCTCGTTGGCAAAGAGCACCACATGGCCCGCACCGACGCTCTCCTCCGCGATGAGGGTGGTGCCGCGCAGCAGCCGTTCCGTCTGCTCAGGGAAGACGAACCCCGCCCGACGGAGTGGACCGGTGGTCGGGAAGACCGCGACGTTCCCCCCCTCGCGTGAGAGCCCGTAGCGGTCGCTGCCGCTCTGCATCACCTGCATCCGCTGCCGGTCGAGGCCGAGGGTGAGCCAATGCGTGAGGTCGAAGACCGCATCGAAGTGGGTCCCCGGGATGTCCGCGAGCTCATCGGCGCAGGCGGCGGGGCTGACGGCGGCCTTCAGCGAGTCGACGGGGGCTAGCGTCGCGGGCGCGGACTTCGCATCGCGCCGCGGCTCACAGGAGAGGCGCCGCACCGACGTGAGGCCGACGTCCTCGCGCGTGGCCCAGCGCGTCGCCCCACCGAAGGTGATGAGCGTTCCGCCCCCCTCCACCCAGCGCTTGAGCGATTCGCCGCGGCCGAGGCGGTTCAGACTCCCGCTCGGGACCACGATGACGTTGAACGCGCTGAGGTCGCCGGAGAGTGCATCGGTCGTGATCGGGGTGAACCGGATCCCGTAGCGCTGCTCGAAGCTCCACCAGATCGCACCGTATGAGCCTTGGCCGATCCCGACGTCACCAACGAGTGCGATGCGCGGGGCGGTGAGCGCGACCACCTCAGAGGAGCCGGTGCCGTACTGCGCCGTCTCCGGGAAGGCGGTGGGGACGCCGCGCACCTCGACACCGGCGGCTCGCGCGAGTGCATCGAGGCGGGCGGGGAGGGTCCCGTCGTTGCGGGACGCGCGAATCACCCAGGTGCCACGCGGCCAGCTGACGGCGCCCGTCTGGATCGACTTGGCCGCGATGGAGACGCGATACCCTTCCTGCAACAGCTGGATCGCGAGCTTCGCGGCGCCGTCGCGGTCGTTCCGCCAGAGGTAGGCGGAGGCGCCCTCGCGGCCAGCGATGAGGCCGCCGGGAATCTCGTGCGGAAGGACCTCGCCGTTCAGCCGCGGCCCGTTGGTGAGGGAGAGCGGTGTGCCGGAGACCGCCGGCGCATCCTCCGTCCACCAGGCGTCGACGCCGAAGGCGATCGGGAGGGACCAGGCCGAGACGTCGTAGAACTCATAGCCCTCGGTGTCGGCGGCATCCGGGGCGCGCTGCTGGTTGCGGGCGAACCGGTCGTACTGATTCTTCCGGAAGACGGGGTCGAGCTCCGGCTCCGGCTCGAGGATGGCCTTGGCGACCTTCCCCTGCGGCTGAGCGAGATCGACCACATAGCTGCCGGCGGGGAAGCTCTGCCCTCCCACGGCATCGGTGGCGTAGTCGTGGGCGCGGGTGCTGACGGTCGGCGCCGTGGTCCGGGTCACCTCGACGCCAGCGCGCAGGAGGGCGGCGGCGAGTTCGGCGGCCCTGGCGGGGTCACGTCCCGGGGTGAAGACAACGCGCTTCATTGCGCCGGTGCGCCCCTCGGAGACGGCGCGCTGTCGGAATCCCGCGTAGTCACGCACGAGGTCGCGCGCGCCGCTGGCCCCGGTCTCGAAGGTGGCGAGCGCGGCGGTGTAGTGCTTGGCGATTCCGTCGCGGAGCGAGAGGAGAGTGCCATCCTCCCGCCGCTTGAGGAGGGCGGGCCCGCCGTCGGTCTCGTAGGTGGTCCCCATCGCGCCCGTCAGGGAGGGCCAAGTGTCGTAGTAGCCGGGGTAGTAGAGGTCGTAGTTGTCGCGGACGAAGTAGAACCAGCCGTAGCGGTCGAAGGCGGCGGCGTTCCCGCGACCGACGCGCTCCGCCCACGCGAACGGCCACCCCGAGACGTTCGCATTCACCGGACGCGCTGCCGGCGCCATGAAGTAGGTGCTCACGTAGCCGTGCAGGTCGGCGGTGATCATCGGGTGCCAGCGCAGCATCCCCCCGACAATGGCCTGCACTTCGCGCTGCGTCATCGCCATCAGATCCCGGTTCATGTCGAACCGGTAGTGGTTGTACCGGCCGGCGATGCTCCACGGTTGGCCGCGCTGCTGTTCCATCGCCTGCCGCTCGGGGCTGCCGACGGCGATCGAATTGCTCCAGACGGCGAAACGTTCGTGGCCGTCGGGGTTCGAGCTCGGGTTGATCACGACGACGGCGTCCTTGAGCAGGGCGACGGTGGCAGGGTCCTCGGTCGCCGCGAAGTGGTAGAGGAGCTGCATCGACGCCTCGAAGCCGGGCACCTCGTCGCCGTGCACCGAGCCTGAGAACCAGATGACCGCCGGGGTGCGCGCCGCGACCGCTTGGAGCTGCGCCGGCGTCGCCCCGCGGGGGTCGGCGAGGCGGTCGAGGTCGGCGCGGATGGCGTCAAGCCGGGCGATGTTCTCCGGGGTGGAGACCAGGTAGATCCGCATCGTGCGGCGCTCACTGGTGACCCCGATCTCCTCGACACGCACGCGGTCCTTCGCGGCCTCCGCGATGGCGAGCAGCACGCGCTCCTGTCGGTCGTACTGCGTATGCCACGATCCGACGGGGTATCCGAGAATCGTCTCCGGGCGCGGAATCCCGGCGCGGTAGGGCGCGTGCCCGTAGAAGGTGAAGGCGCGGTCGTCGCGGATCGAATCGACGGGGAGTCGCGTCTGGGCGTGGGCGGGCGTGGCGCCCGTCGCGGCGCAGGCGAGGAGTGCGAGCAGGAGACGGCGCATCGGCGGGGAGGGCTGGGGTGGAGACGTCGGGGACCGGCGGGCGACTCGGCCGCGCCTGGGCTGCGGGGGCCGCTGTGCAGCCGTCCGCGGCCCCCGTCGGTCAGAACTCGAGCTGCGTGCCCAGCTCGACCACCCGATTGGGGGGGAGCTGGAAGTACTCGGAGGCGGAACGTGCGTTACGGGACATCAGGGCAAAGAGCCACTTGCGGACGATGTTCATCGAGCCGCCACCCTTCTTCCAGGCGCCACGGGTGGGGATGAGCACCTCGCGTCCCAGATAGTACGAGGTGTCGAGCGGTCGCGCGGCGATCCCGGAGTCCCGGCACTTCTGCAGGACCTCCTTCACGTCGGCCGATTCCATGAAGCCGTAGTGCGCGACGACGCGGAAGAAACCCTGGCCGAGCGCCTCGATCTGCACGCGGTCCTTCCGTGGCACCTCGGGAATCTCGTCGGCGGCGATCGAGAGGAGGATCACCGTCTCGTGCAGGACCTTGTTGTGCTTCAGGTGGTGCAGGAGGACGACCGGTACGCCGGTGGTCTCGGAGGTCATGAAGACCGCGGTCCCCGGGACGCGCACGGGAGCGCGGCGCTGGATGTCCTCGAGGAAGGTCTCGAGTGGGAGCGCCATCTCGGTGACCCGCTCCTTGAGGATCTCCCGGCCGCGCTTCCAGCTCGTCATCAGGACGAAGAGCCCGATCGCGACGAGTAGGGGCACCCAGCCGCCGTGGAAGACCTTGAGCAGGCTGGCGCCGAACAGGGCGCCGTCGATCACCAGGAAGGTCCCGAGGAAGAGCGCGGAGCGCCACAGCGGCCACTGGAACCGGGACTGGGTGACGACCGTGTAGACCAGGGTGGTGATCACGAAGGTCCCCGTGACGGCGATGCCGTAGGCGGCGTCGAGTGCGCTCGAGGACTGGAAGCCGAGCACCATCAGCAGGCACCCTGCCATCAGGGCGAAGTTGACCTCGGGGATGTAGATCTGTCCCACCTCGCGTGCCGAGGTATGGGTGATGGTCATCCGCGGGGAGTAGCCAAGCTGGATGCACTGCTGGGTGATGGAGAAGGCGCCGGAGATCATCGCCTGCGACGCGATGATGGCCGCGGCGGTCGCGAGCGCCGTCAGCGGGTAGAGCAGCGGGCGCGGTGCGAGCAGAAAGAATGGATTCGCCGCGGCGGTGGCATCCCGAAGG
Source organism: Gemmatimonadaceae bacterium (assembly GCA_049428925.1). GTDB lineage: Bacteria > Gemmatimonadota > Gemmatimonadetes > Gemmatimonadales > Gemmatimonadaceae > Pseudogemmatithrix. Next base: position 10,809 of record JBMTAR010000018.1, on the reverse strand, counting down.
ACGAGCGCCCCCTGCCCGAAGTAGTTGAGGATCAGGGCGGGGAGGACCAGGAGGAACCACGCGAGCCGGATGGGTCGCTTCCCGAAGTGTCCCATATCGGCGTAGAGCGCTTCCGCGCCCGTGACCGCGAGGACGACAGCGCCGAGGACGACGAAACCCGCGCTGCCGTGCGTTGTCAGGAAGCGCACCGCGTGCCCGGGGTGCGCGGCGAAGAGGATCGCCGGTTCAGCGAGGAGTTCCCGGAGGCCGAGGAGGCCGATGGCCGCGAACCAGACAAAGGTGATCGGGCCGAAGATCACGCCGACCCGGGTCGTGCCGAACTTCTGGGCGAGGAAGAGCCCGACGAGGATGGCGAGGGTGATCGGGAGCACGAGGGGTTCAAGGGCACTCGAGCCCACGGCGAGTCCCTCGACGGCGGAGAGGACCGACATCGCCGGTGTAATCATCCCGTCACCGTAGAGCAGTGCCGCCCCGAAGAGGCCAAGGCTGATGAGCACCCCGCGCCGTGCCCGCTGGTCCGGCTGTTTGAGCAGCAACGCCAGCATCGCGAGCATCCCGCCCTCGCCGCGATTGTCGGCCCGCATGATGTAGACGATGTACTTCACGCTCACCACGAGGATGAGCGCCCAGAGAATCAGCGAGAGGAGGCCGTAGACGTTGTCTGGGGTGACCGGGATCCCATACTCCGGCTTGAACGCCGCGCGGAGCGCGTACAGCGGGCTCGTGCCGATGTCGCCATAGACGACGCCGAGGGCCGTGAGCGTGAGGATGGCGAGTCGCTTCCCTGTGGGGTCGCTCTCGACGTGGTGGCGCTCGGGCGGGTGATACTCCGATGTCATCGCCAGCGACGGCCGCGGGGCCGGCGGGGATGATTCGGGAGTCGGAAGGTCCGGCATCGCGCGGGGGAATCTAGGCCCATGCTGCGAGTCGGGCCACTCTGCCGGCGTCCCCCGCGGGGGACGCTATTCGTACCGCAGGGCCACGATGGGGTCGAGGCCGGCCGCCCGCCGGGCGGGATAGACGCCGAAGAGGATCCCCACCAGTGCCGAGAACCCGAAGGCGAGGCCGACCGACGAGGCCCCGATCTGCGTCTTCCAGCCGAGCAATGAGGTGAAGGCGGTCGCCCCGCCGGCCCCGAGGGCGATGCCGAGGCCACCCCCGAGGAGGCAGAGGACCACGGCTTCGATGAGGAACTGGAAGAGGATGTTGGCCTTGGTGGCGCCGAGCGCCTTCCGGATCCCGATCTCGCGTGTCCGCTCGGTCACCGACACCAGCATGATGTTCATGATACCGATGCCGCCCACGAGGAGCGAGACGGCGGCGATCCCGGCGAGGAGCATCGAGAAGACCTGCGTCGTCTCGCCGAGGGTGCTCAGGAAGTCGGCCTGGTTGCGGATCTGGAAGTCATCCGGCTTGTCGGCACGGAGCTTGTGCTCGCGGCGGAGGACCTTCTGCACGTCCGCCATCGCCTCGGGGATCTGCTTCTCGTTTGGCGCGAGCACCGAAATCGAACGGAGCCGATTCGAGCCCAGGACGCGGAAGCGTGCGGTCTGGATGGGGATGAGGACCTGATCGTCGGGGTTGCTGAACGGGTTCGCCTGCCCCTTCGACTTGTAGACTCCGACGACGGTGAACTGGATGCCGCGGATACGGATATCCTCGCCGACGAGCGCCTCGGGGGTCTGCAGCCCGAGGTTCTCGAGGACGGTCGGACCGACGACCGCGAGGCGCTGGCGGCTCTGGTCCTCGGCTTGCGTGAAGAAACGTCCGGCGGCGAGCTCGTACTTGCGGACCTCCGGGAAGTTTGCCGTCGTGCCGACGACCTGCGTGCCCGCGTTCTTGTTGAGATACTGCACCTGCAGGTTGCTCGACATCTCCGGCTGCACGGCGGTGATGACCTCGGCGCGATCCTCGAGCGCCTTCGCGTCCTCGAGCAGGAGCCGAGAGCGCACGTCGAACGACATCACCCCACCCGAGCGCGCCTGGCCCGGGGAGACGGTGAGGAGCGTCGTCCCGAGCGAGGAGATGCGGTCATTGACCGCCTGCTGGGCGCCCTTGCCGAGGGCCACCACTGCGATGACCGCCGACACCCCGATCACGATGCCGAGCATCGTGAGGAGGGAGCGCAGTTTGTTCGCGCGGAGCGCCCCGAGGGCGACGCGGATCGTCTCGCCGAAATCCATGGCTCAGCGCGCCCCGCCGCCGCCCGCGCCACCGGGCCGGCCGCCACCGGCCGCCCCGCCACCAGCGCCACCAGCGCCACCGAGCGGGCTGCCACCGCCGGTCATCGCCCGGAAGCGGTCGTTGCTCTGTTCACGCTGGGCCTGCAGGAGCGCGGCGCTCAGCAGCGCGACCTTCTCGCCGGGCTGGAGGCCGCTGACGACCTCGGTATAGTCGTAATCGGAGACGCCGAGTCTCACGACGCGCGGTTCCCAAGTGGAGTCGGCTTTCTGGACGAAGACCAGGCCACTCCGGGTCCCGGCGCGTCGGGCGCCTGAGGCACCGCCCGCGCCGCTTCCGGCGCCGCCGGTGCCCATCCCGCGGGCGGGCGTTCCGCCGCTCGGCTGCCGATCGGTCGACGGGGCGCCGTTGCCGCCCTGCTGGCGGCATCCGCGGGTGGTCTGCGCGTCGACGCCGAGTTCCTCGTACACGGCACGCATCTCACCCATCAGCGCGCGACGATCGGCGTCGGGTGCACGCATCTTCGCCGTGAGGTCATCGAGCTTCTTGGCCGCCGCCGGCTTCGCGCGCCGCGCCGCCTCGAAGGCGGCACATTCGGGGGCGGTGGTCGCCGCGGTCCCGGGCCTGCCAGCCGCCTCGGGGCGCCCCTGTGGCGTGCCGCTGGGTACCCCACCAGCCGTCCCACCGGCCGCGGCCGGCGCGCCTGCACCGCCGCCATTCGCTCCGCGGCCACCACCCGCGCCGCCGCCGAACCCACCGCCGAACCCACCGCCGAACCCACCGCCCATTCCCGCCCGGAGCTGCGCCTGGACGCTATCGGGATTCAACCCGAGCGCTCCCGCGGCCTGGGCCGCCTCACGCACCGACCGCACCGCGTCGTTCGCGACGGCGATGACCTCCTCGCGTCGCTCCGAGACGATCGACACCTCGCCGTTCATTCCCGGCATCAAGAGCCCGTCCTGATTGTCGAGCGTCACGAGCACGGGGAACATCGTGACGTTCTGCTGCACAATGGCCTGCGGCTCGATCTTCTCCACCGTGCCGCGGAAGGGGCGGTCGGGGAAGGCGTCGACGATCACCGTCGCCTCGAGACCGGCGCGGACCGAGCCGATGTCCGTCTCGTTCACGAGCGCGCGCGCCCGCACACGCGTCAGGTCAGCCATCTTCACAATGGTCGTGCCGCCGCCGACCGCGCTGGTCCCAGACTGGATGACCTGTCCGAGCGCAACCGGCTTGTCGATGATCGTTCCGGTGACGGGCGCGGTCACGCGGGCGTCGTCGAGCCGCTGCTGCGCGAGATCGAGGGAGGCGCGGGCACGCACGATGGCCGACTGCGCGTTGGCATAGTCGAGCTGCGCGGCCTCGTTCTCCTGCGCGGTGATGATGCGCGCGGCGAGGAGCTCGTCGGAGCGCTTCTTCTGGATGGCGGAGACCTCGAGCTTCTTCTCCGCCGCCTCGAGGTCGGCCTTGGCCTGGTTGAACTGGTTCTGCACGTCGCGCGTGTCGAGCTGCACGATCAGGTCGCCGGGCCGCACGAGGGTGCCGGTCTCGACCGGCATCTGCGTCACCTGACCCGAGGCGCGCGACTTCACCTCGACGACGTTGATGGGCTCAATCACGCCGGTGGCCTCGGCCTGCACCACGATGGTGCGGCGCGCCACCTCGGCCGTTCGGATGGTGAGCGGCTCGGTCGTGTCCTTGCCGCACGCGGCGAGGGTAAGGGTCGCGAGCAGGGCGAGGGCGGGACGACGGATCACGGAGACGGCTCCGGAAGAGGCGGACGAGGCGGATGTGGTGGGCATGGCAATCACAGGGCGCGGCCGAGGAGCGCTTCGATCTGCGCCTTTGCGACGCGCGCATCGAGGCGGGCCTGGATGAGGGCCTGACGCGCGGAGATGAGGGTGGACTGCGACGCGAGGAGATCGAGCAAGGTCCCCGCGCCGAGGTTGTAGCGCTCCTGCTGTACCCGGAGGTCCTCCTCACCCGCGAGGACCGATTGGCGCTGGATCTCGACGCGCGCCTCCGCGGTCCGGAGGGTCCCGAGCTGCTGGATCATCTGCTGCCGCGCGTTGAGCCGCGCATCGCGGAGGTTGGCCTGGGCGTTCTGCTCGGCGATGCTGGCCTGCACCACCTGCTGCTCGCGTTGGAGCCCGTTGAACAGCGTGTAGTTCACGCGCAGGCTTGTCGCGAGGTTCTTGTTGCGCGTGTCGCCGAGCACCGCGAACCCCGCCTCGGAGGCCGCGTAGCTCTGCGAGAGGCCAACCGAGAGGGTCGGGAGATACGGGGTCTTGGCGGAGCGTGACTGCTGCCGCGCGGCGGCCACCGCAGCCTCTGCCTGCCGCACGGCGGGGCCCTGCTCGGCGATCGCGATCAGCTCCGCGTCCGCGAGAGTGACCCGCCCGGCGTCCCCCGTGTCGCTCGGGGTCGCGGTGACCAGCGCCGCCGACCCGACGAGGCGGGAGAGGGACGCATTCGCGGTCGCGAGCGCGTTGTCGGCGGCGAGGACGGCGAGCTTGGCATTCCCGACGGCGATCACCGAGCGGAGGGAATCGGACCGCGTGGCGGCACCGGCCGCCACCCGAGCGTTCGCCGCCTTGAGTTGCTCGGTCGTCTGCTCGAGCTGTTTCTCCGCGGCGCCCTGCTGCTCGCGTGCGGCGAGCACCGCGAAGTACTGCTGCTTCACGCCGAGGGCGATGTTGAAGCGCTGGGCGATTTCGCTCGCCTCGGCGGCGTCGACGTTGGCGCGCGCCGCCATCACGTCGAAGTACCGCCGGCCGCCGTCGAAGAGCTCGATGTTGGAGCTGAGGCTGTGGCTCGCGCGCCAGGGCACGTCGTTCGGGAGGATCGTGTCGAGGTCGAGGAGATAGCGCGTGCCGTTTTGGCGATTTGCCCCCGCGCCGAGCGACAGGGTCGGGAGGTACGCGGCGTAGCGCGTCCGCGTGACCGCGGACTGACTGCGGACGGCGTTGCGCGCCTGCACCGCGGCCGGCGCGTTGCGCTGGGCGAGGCGCACGGCCTCATCGAGGGTGATCGGCCGGGCGGCCTCCTGCGCGCCGAGCGCCATCGGGATCGCGACCACCATCCACATCCACTGCCGCATCACTCGCGCTCCTGGCGTCGTCCGGCCTCGCGGTCGCGACGCCACTGTTCGTACTTGGTCCGCTGCTCGGGGGTGAGCAGGCGGTCGAAGGCCTCGCGCGCCTCACGGCTCACAGAATCGATGCCGGGGCGCACCGGGGCCATCAGGGAATCCATCCGGCGGTTGCGGGTGTCGAGGAGCGAATCGAGCCCGGCGCGCTGCGCCGAGTCGAAGGCCAATTCCTCCGCGATCCGGCCCCGCATGGCACGCGGATCGCGCATCTCGCGGGTCCAGCGCTCACGGAGGACCCAGCGGTCCACCGTCACGCCGATGGCGGCCCCGACGAGGACCGCCGTGAGATAGAACGCCGCCGCGAGGCGTTTGGTTCGGGTCATCGACCGGACTCCGGGGTCGCGGCCGGGGAGGCCCGCAGCGGGTCGGGGCGCTCGTCGTCGAAGAGCCCGCGACGGGCGAAGACCGGGGCATCGTCGGCGCTGTCGAGGATCGTCTCGTAGGCCATCCGCGTTTCGATGGCGCGGTGTCTGAGGTAGACGGAGCCTGCGACGATCAGGGTGAGGCCGGCGGCCAGGAGCCCGATCCGGTAGGTGCGCTCCGGGAGCGCCCACCAGGCGGCGGCCTCGCGTCCCTGCCGGACCCGCGCGAGGATGCGGGACTCGAGGCCGGCCCAGTACGCCGGGTCGGTCGGCGGGGCGACGAGCGCGCGCAGACGCGAGGTCAGCTCGTCGTCGCGATGGAGGGTGGGACGGTCGTGGTTGGTCATCGTTCGCTCCGAAGGTCGCGCAGTAGATCGCGCAGGTGGGCCCGCGCATAGTGGAGGTCGGATCGGGCGGTCCCCTCGGGGATGCCGAGCATCGCACCGATCTCCGCGTGTTTAAAGCCTTCGACGTCGTGCAGGGTGATGACCGCGCGCTGGCGCGCCGGCAGGGTCTCGAGCGCCGCCGCGAGCCGGCGCTGCAACTCGTCTGTCACCGCGGGGTCGCGGAAGGGGGAGGCGACGGTCTCGGGGAGGTCGTCGGCGTCACGCACCTTCCGACGCCGTGTGAGGTCGAGCGCGGCGTTCGCGACGATGCGGTGCAGCCACGCCCCGAAGGCCTGGTCGGGGAGGAAGCGATCGAGCGCGCGGAAGGCATGCAGGAAGGCGTCCTGCACGGCGTCCTCCGCGTCCTCGTGGTTGAGCACGATCGCGCGGGCAACGATGTAGGCCCGCCGCTGGTGACGCCGCACGAGCTCGCCGAACGCCGGCTCGTCGCCGCGCTGAGCGGCGAGGATCAGGTCGCGCTCATCGGCGGGCCGGTCACTCACCACGGCGGGGGTGGAGGCGACGGTCCAGGGCAGGGCAATAGTGTTCACAACGGGCCACCGGTCATGTCTCCGATACGCGCGCCACGGGAGGGGCGTTGGGCCGGCCGTCCCCGCGGCGGTCGCGGGTCAGTTGCCAGCCAGCCCCAGCGCCGCCGCGTTCCCGCGGAGCGCCTCGATGACGAAGGCGATGTGGGCATCGAGTTCGACGCCGAGGTCGGCCGCCCCGTTAATGACATCCTCGCGTGATACCCCGCGGGCGAAGGCCTTGTCCTTCATCTTCTTCCTGACGGAGCTCGCCTCGAGGTCGAGGACGCTGCGCGACGGGCGCACCAGGGCCGCAGCGGTGATCAGCCCGCAGAGCTCGTCGACGGCGAAGAGGGTCTTCGCCATCCGGGTCGTGCGCGGGACCCCGGTGAAGAGGGCGTGGCCGAGGATCGCCTCGCAGATGTCGTCGGGATAGCCGAGGGCACGGAGGTGACGGACGCCCTCGCTCGGGTGCTCTGCGTCCGCGGCCTGCGCCGCGTTCGGGAAGCGCTCATAGTCGAAGTCGTGAAGAAGTCCTGTAAGGGCCCACCGAGTCTCGTCCTCCCCGAAGTGCCTGGCGTAGGCGCGCATCGCTGTCTCCACGGCACGCATATGCGTGCGGAGGGAGACGCTGGCGGTCCACGACTCCATCAGGGCGACGGCGTCGGCGTAGGCGGGGAGGGCGGCAGGGGTGCTCATGGGCGGGTGCGTGGCATCGGTGAGACGGGCAAGATAGTCCGACCGGGGTCGACCTCAGGCCCCCGGCGCTGCGGATGCTGCTTCAGGACGTGCCGCCCGGAGGGCGTTCAGGATCACCGCCACGTCGATCCCCTCCTGGAGGAGCGCCCCCGCCGTCGGCGGAATGAACCCCATCGCGGCCACGACCATCGCGGCGCCCGAGAGGACGAGGCCGGCCACGATGCTCTGTCGTGCGATGGCGACGGCGCGCTTCCCGATGCGCACCGCATCCTCGACCCGCGTGACGTCGTCGGCGAGCAGGACCACGCCTGCGGCCTCCGCGGAGATGCCGCCGCCGTGCGCGGCTAACGCCACGCCGACCGTGGCGGCTGAGAGGGCCGGCGCGTCGTTGGTGCCATCGCCGACCATCAGGACGCGGCGGCCCGACGCCTCCAGGGCACGCACGGCCGCGACCTTCTCGTCGGGGAGGAGATCCCCTCGCGCGTCCGTGATGCCGAGTGACCGCGCAATCGGCGCGACGTTCTCGGCGTGGTCGCCGGAGAGGAGCACCGTCTGGTCGAGCCCGAGCGCGCGGAGCCGCGCGAAGAATGCCGGGAGGTCGGCGCGCATCCGATCGCCGAAGGTGATGACACCGAGGGCGGGGGGGGCTGAGGGGATGTCGACGGCGACGTAGGCCCTGAGCCCACCAGTGGGTGGTGCCACGTGGGCGTCGAGCGGGGCCCGTGCATCGGGGTGCAGGTCGCCCACCAGCGCACGATTCCCCACGCTCACCCGGTGCCCGTCGACGCGGCCCGTGACGCCACGGCCGGCGTGCTCCACGATGTCGGTCGCGGGCGGGATCGCCACGCCACGGCGTACGGCCTCCTCGACGACCGACCGCGCGAGGAGGTGGCCGCTCCCCATCTCAATCGCCGCGGCGTGGCGCAACAGGCGGTCGGTCCCCGCGTCACTCCGCGTGCCGTCCCTCGGCGGGCCCGCAGGGGGCACGCTGTCGTCGCGCGTCGCGTCACCGAGGACCTCGACCGCGGTCACCTCGGGACGCCCGTGCGTGAGTGTCCCCGTCTTGTCGAAGACGGCGGTGTCGACGCGTGCCAGCAGCTCGAGCGCGGTACCGTTCCGCACGATCACCTGCCGACGCGCCGCACGGTTGATGCCGCCGATCACCGCGACCGGGGTGGCGAGCAGCAGCGGGCACGGGGTGGCGACCACGAGCACCGCGAGCACGCGCTGCGGGTCGCCGGAGAGCGCCCAGGCGACGGCGCACGCGACGAGCGTGACGGGGGTGAACCAGATGGCCCACCGGTCGGCGAGCCGCTGGATCGGCGATTTCTCGCCCTGCGCGGTGCGGACGAGCTCGACGATGCGCGCGTAGAGCGAGTCGCGCGCGGGCGCAGTGACCCGCAGCGTCAGCGGGGACGACGTGTTGACCACGCCGGAGCGGACCGTCGCCCCGGGTCCGACGCGTTCCGGCAGTGGCTCCCCGCTGATGCGCGAGGTGTCGAGCGCGCTCGAGCCGGCCACGACCTCGGCGTCGCATGGGACCATCTCGCCCGGCCGGACGAGGATGCGATCCCCCACCTGGATCTGTTCGGCGGCCATATCCTCCACGGCCTCGGCGTCGCCGTTCCCGCCTCCGTTCGTGAGGCGATGCGCGATGCGCGGGGCGGCCGCCTCGAGCTCCCGCACGGCATCGGACGCACGGCCCTCGGCGTACCGCTCGAGGAGCTCGCCTCCGGTCTGCATCAGGACGATTACCAGGCCGGCGATCGGCTCGCGGAGCACGATCGCGGTCACGATGGCGAGCATCGCGACGACATCGGCGGCGAATTCGCCTCGGAACATTCCACGGATCGTCCGCCATGCGACCGGGGCCCCGAGGAGCACCAGCGAGGCGAGCAGTGCCGGTGTCGACCAACGCGCGAGGGCCGGATGCAGCCGCAGCGAGAGCCCGAACACGAGGGCGGCCAGCGTCTGGATCGGGGGCATCGCCGCCGCGAGGGGGAAACGAAGCGCCCTGCGCCCGGACGGGGGTGCAGGGCGCTCGGCGGCCGGGGTGGCGGCCGCGCTCATCTCAGTGCGACTCAGCCGCCGCAGGCGCACCCTCGTGCGCGTCGAACTTGTCGTTCGTGAGCTTCACCGTCACGAGGACGACCACGGCGAGGGCGATGAGCCCGATGATGAGGCCCTTGAAGGCGGCCGCGGTGTCACGGCCGGACATCGGTGTGCCGGAGGTCATGGGGGGAACCGAAGGCTGAAGGGTTGAGGCGGAACGCGGAGAGCGGGAAGCGGGATGCTGGCGGCTGAATGGTCAGGCGACGCGGACCGTGACCATGTGATCCTTGTCCGTCAGCTGGTTCATCACGTCGAGTCCGGCGGTCACCTGACCGAACACCGTGTGCACGCCATTCAGGTGCCGGGTGTTCGGCTCGGAGAGCACCATGAAGAACTGTGAGCCGCCGGTGTTCGGGCCCGCGTGCGCCATCGAGAGGGCGCCGACCTTGTGCGTCTGCGGGTTCCCCTTCGTCTCGCACGGGATCTTGTACCCCGGACCGCCGGTGCCCGGCGGGCCCTTCGGCGTGCCGCCGATCTTCGCGTTCGGGCAGCCGCCCTGCACGACGAACTCGGGGATCACGCGATGGAAACGGATCATGTCGTAGAAGCCCTCGTTCGCGAGCTTCTCGAAATTGGCGACCGTCCCGGGCGCATCCTGCTCGTACAGCTCGGCGGTGATGGTGCCCTTGTTGGTCTCGAAGGTGGCGGTCTTCATCGGTAGGGATCGGGAGTCAGGGTCGTCCAGCGTGCAAGGAAATCTACTGGCGACGGCCCCTCCGGGACCACCGCGCCCGTGCGGTGGAGCGCGGTCGCGGTTGGAGTGCGGCGCTGTGTAGCGGAGTGTGACGGAGTGCGGCGGTGTGGCGGCGGGCTGTGTCGTCCGTCGGCTGTTCCGTCAGCGCCGCCGCGCCGGTGACGTGGCGCTGAACAGGTAGAACCGCGGCACCTTGCACCCGTTCCGGAGGGCGGGTTGGAAGGTCCACTTGGCGATCGCGGCCTTCGCGCCGTTCGTGAACCAGACGTTCGACGACTCGAGCACCGTGAACGTCGTCATATCGGGTTTCCCGAGGGTATCGACCATCACCTCGACGCGGATCACGGCGCTCCCGTCGCGCCGGAGGGCGTTCCGCGGCACCGGACGGCGGATCGGCGGGGGCTCCATCGCCAGCGGCGTCGGCACACGCTCGACATCCAGCCGCGGGTCCGCGGCCGCATCCTCGCGTGCGGTCACGCAGGAGTCGACGGGCGGAGCGATCGGCCTCGCATTCACTGTGGCGGGGGTGGCAGAGGTCGACGGGGCGCAGGCGGCGGCGAGGAGCGCTCCACCGAGCAAGACCGAGAAGCGACGGAGGGTCGGACGAGCGAGGGGCATGGGGATGGCTCGGGTCAGAGGGTCGCCGATGGGCAGAGGTCATTGAGGAGGCAGTCGCCGCAGCGGGGCCGGCGCGGGG
>JBMTAR010000017.1:0-17842 GCA_049428925.1 Gemmatimonadaceae bacterium | reverse complement strand
GCGGAGCGCGCGCTCCGCCGAGGCGTCGCTCAAGTACTTCCTCCTCGGCGCCTTCGCGACGGGATTCCTCCTGTACGGCATCGCGCTCATCTACGGTGCGACGGGAGAGACGCAGCTCGGCGCCATCTCGGCTGCCATCGCCCGACACGCCCTCGCGCTCGATCCGATGCTGATGGTCGGAATCGGCCTGCTCGTCATCGGGTTCGGGTTCAAGGTCGCAGCGGTGCCCTTCCACATGTGGGCGCCAGACGTCTATGACGGCGCCCCGACGCCCATTGCCGGCTTCATGGCGGCTGGGGTCAAGGCGGCGGCCTTTGCGACCCTGTTGCGAATCCTCTACGAGGCCTTCTACCTCGTCGGTCTCTGGATCGAACCGCTCGCGTGGGTCGCCGTCGTCACGATGGTGGTGGGGAACCTGGTCGCCCTCTCGCAGCGTGACATCAAGCGGATGCTCGCGTACTCGGGCATCGTGCACACCGGGTATCTGTTAGTGGCGGCGGTCGCCGCCACCGATCTCGCGTCGACGGCCTTCACGTTCTACATGCTTGGGTATACGCTCGCGACGCTCGGCGCCTTCGCCATCGTCGGTGTCGTGCAGCGGGAGGGGGAGGGCGAGGCGCCGCTGTCGGCCTACGCCGGGCTCTGGTCCACCCGTCCGTGGCTCGCGGTCGGCATGTCGGTCTTCCTTTTGGCATTCCTTGGGTTCCCGGTGTTCGGCGGTCTCGGATTCTTCGGGAAGTGGTATCTCCTCTCTGCGGCGATCGATGCGCCGGGCCGACTCATCGTCCTCTCGGTCGTTATCGTGCTGACCTCGGTGATCTCAGCGGGGTACTACCTCCCAGTCATCCGTGCGATGTTCATGGAGCCGCGGCCGGAGGGGGCGACCTCACCGGCGCCGACCGGAGCGTTGACGCGCGTGGTGCTCATCGCCTCGGCCGGCCTGATCCTCGTCTGCGGGCTGCTGCCGTCGTCCCTCGCGACGATCGCGCTGCGGAACGGGTTCGCGCCCCACGCGATCCCGGACGAGGTCCGTGCCACCGGCGCCGGCCTCCTCCGCTGAGCCACGTCGTCACCATGGCGTGGTGAGGGCATGAGGGGGCGTCCGGCGACGCCCCCTCGTTCGTCTCTGCCATCCACCGTTTTCACCAGTTTTGGAGTCTTCATGATCGCGCCTGGCATCTTCCGGCAGTACGACATTCGCGGGATCTACGGCCGCGACCTCACCGTCGAGGCGGCGGAGGCGATCGGTCGTGCGTACCCGGTGATCCTTGCGGAACATGGGCTGCGCGGTGCCGTCGCCGTGGGGCGGGACAACCGCCCGAGCGGTGCCGCCCTTCGCGATGCGCTCGTTCGAGGCCTCCGGGCCAGCGGGGCTGACGTCGTGGATGTCGGTGAGGTCCCGACGCCGCTCCTGTACTGGAGCCTGCATCACCTGCCGGTCGTCGGCGGGATCCAGATCACCGGCTCGCATAATCCCCCGGAGTACAACGGCTTCAAGTGCTGCGTCGGGACGGGCTCGCTCCACGGCGAGGGGATCCAGCGCCTTCGCGGGATCATCGAGACGGGACGGTTCCCGTCGGGTGAGGCTGCCGTGCGGCAGGTGGACATCATCGGGGACTACGTCACGGACATCGCCGCGCGAGTCGGGCCCCTCCCGTCTTCGTTGAAGGTCGTCATTGACTGTGGGAATGGGGCAGGGGCCATTGTCGCGCCACGGCTCTTCCGCGCGCTCGGCGCCTCGGTGACATGGCTCTATGAGACGTCAGACGGCACCTTCCCCAATCATCACCCCGACCCGACGGTCGAGGCGAATCTCGTCGATCTGCAGCGCACCGTCCGATCGACGGGGAGCGCGCTCGGCATCGGCTTTGACGGCGACGCCGATCGCATCGGGCTCGTTGATCAGGAGGGAACAGTGGTGTGGGGTGACCACCTCCTGCTGCTGTATGCCCGTGATGTTCTCGCGCGCACGGGCCCCGGCCAGCCGATCATCTTCGACGTGAAGTGCTCGCAGACCCTCGCGGACGGGATTGCGACCGCCGGTGGGACCCCAGTGATGTGGAAGACCGGCCACTCGCTGATCAAGGACAAGATGAAGGCACTGGGCGCCCCGCTCGCCGGCGAGATGTCCGGTCATATGTTCTTCGCTGAGGGCTTCTACGGCCACGATGACGCACTCTACGCTGCGGCGCGGCTCCTGCGGATCGTCGCGGACGCTGGCCAGTCGGTGAAGACCCTCCTCGCGGACGTCCCGCACCTCGTGTCGACGCCCGAATTGCGCGTCGATTGCCCGGATGACCGCAAGGAAGCGGTCGTGCGGGAGTCACTCGCCCACTTCGCGGCGCGCTATCCGGTGTCGGACGTGGACGGCGTCCGCATCCTCTTTCCCGACGGGGCGTGGGGGTTGATCCGGAGCTCGAACACCCAGCCGATCCTCGTGATGCGATTCGAGGCGGCGAGCGCGGAGCGCCTCGCGGAGATCCGCGCTGAGGTCGAGGCCTTCCTGGTCGGTCTCGGTATCGACGTCACCCCCGGCACGGGGCACTGATGCGGTCCTCGCGCCGAGCGATCGGGGGCTTCCTCGTCGCCTCGGCGCTGCTGGCGGTCGGACACCTGCTGACCGGTGCGGTCGCGGCCGACCGACTCGCCGCGGCAAGCGGGATTGCCGAGAGCGCCGCGACGAGGCGCTCCCTCGACGTGCTGCTCCGCTGCGGCACGGGCCTGACGATGGGGCTCGTGATGTTCGCAAGCCTGCTGGCCGTCCGCCGGTCGATCGTCGCGGTCGTCGTGCCGCGGCAGTTGGGGAACCTCGTCATCGGCGAGGCGGTCCCGGGTGGCCTGGTGACCCTCGTCGCGCTCGTGGCCGCGTGCGTCGCCGGCCTCGCCGCCGCGATGATGCCGACCGACCTGCTGACTGTACAGTTCGCGCTCCGACCTTTCATCACCGGCGAGCTTGATCCGTACCTCGGCCGGGATCTCGGGTTCTACTGGGCCTGGCTCCCGTTCGAGCGCTGGCTGCTCGATCGGCTCACCATCGTCTGGAGTGTCGCCACTGCTGTCACGGCTGTCGTCTACGTGACGACCTCGAGCATCCGGCTCGGCATCGGTGGCGCGTGGATCGCACCATTCGCGCGTCGGCATCTCGGACTGCTGCTCGGTGCGGGCGTCCTGCTGCTCGGTTGGGAGTGGCGCATCGACCGCTTCGATCTCCTCGTCCGCTCCGTGGAGCCGTTCGGACTCACCGCGCACCGACTGCTGGTGCCCGCCTATCAGATGCTCGCGTGGGGATCGTGGCCGCTGGCCGTGATGTTCGTGGTCGCGTCGTGGCGTGGCCTCGGCGTCCTCGCGTCCGTCTCGGTCCTGCTGGTTGTTGGGGCGGGCCCGATCGTCGGCCTCCTCCTGCCTGAATTGGCCGAGCGACGCCTCCCTGCCGCGGAGCGCGTCGCGCGTGACGCGTCGTATCGCCGAGTCGCCGAGGGCTACCGGTCCAGACAGTTCGATGATTCCTCCCGCCTGGCGATCGCCTCTCGGCCGGCAGAGGCGACGAATGGGGTCGCCCCGCGCGACGTGTTGATCGCCTCTGGGGCGGGGCGGTATGCCGTGGTCCGGGGCACCGTGTCCGGTCCCGTCGGCACACGCTTCGATCGTCTGATCGACCGCGTCGTATTCGCGTGGGCCCTCCGAGCGCCAGGGCTCGTCGGCCACGACGTCGACCGCGGGACTCGTCTCGTCGCGCCGCGCGATCCCGTGGAGCGGGTCCGGTCCATCGCGCCGTTCGCGTCCGTCGTCGCCGCACCCCGCTGGCTCGAGGGGGATGCCCCCGGTCCGCGTTGGGCGATCGATCTCGCCGTCGCATCGCCGCACTATCCGACGGTCGAGTCGATCGACTGTGACGGGGGAAAGGCGCGCTACCTTAGGCGGGCCGGCGTGGCGTATGTGGACGCGAGCACCGGCGCCGTGGTCTTCGCATGGACGGACGCTCCGGATCCCATCCTGCGCCGCTGGCGAGAGATCGTGCCGGAGCCGTTCGATGGGCCGATGGCGCTGCGCCCGGCCGAGGCGCTCCTCTGGGCCGGCGGCCCGCTGGCCACCGGCGTCGACTCGACTGGCCGCGCTGCGGTCGGCGCCTCGGAGCGAACGGTCGGTGCGTCCCTCCGTGACGCCGCGCTGCGCAGTGCCTTCGAGGCGCTCGTGACCGCACGTCGCCAAGGTGATTGGCGCGCCGCGCTCGAGGCGGAGGCGCGTCTCGCACGGTTGATCCGGCGAGGGGCGGAGTGACCCTCTGCACCCGTCCGGGGCCCGCGACTATCTTTCGGGGTCGTCTCTTTCCTCCCCCCTGGAGCGGCTGTGAATCTTCATGAATATCAGGCGAAGGAGATCCTTCGCGCACACGGCGTGCACATCCCGCCGGGTCGGGTCGCCACGACCCCCGACGAAGCCGAGGCCATCGCCCGCGAGTACGGCACCGCGGTGATGGTGAAGGCGCAGGTCCACGCCGGCGGGCGCGGCAAGGCCGGCGGCGTCAAGTTCTGCAAGACCCCCGCGGACGCGAAGGAGAAGGCGTCCGCGATCCTCGGGATGACCATCAAGGGCCTGACCGTGGAGCAGGTGCTCGTCACCGTGGCGGCGGACATCGGCACCGAGGCGTACGTCGGCATCATCGTGGACCGGGCGACGAAGAAGCCGGTCTTCATGGTCTCCGCCGCGGGCGGCATCGACATCGAGGAGGTGGCCGCCACCACGCCGGAGAAGATTCTCTACGTGCCGGTCGACGTCCGGTACGGGCTGCCGACGTACGACGCGATGCGGATGGGTTTCTTCCTCTATCCGGACGTGAAGCTCGCGCGTGGCGCCGCGAAGATCATGCAGCAGCTCTACGCCGCCTTCATGGCGAGCGGCTGCTCGCTGGCCGAGATCAACCCGCTCGTGGTCACGCCGCAGGGTGAGCTCGTCGCCGTCGACGGGAAGATGGTGATCGACGACAACGAGCTCGACCGCCGTCCTGAGATCGCCGCGCTCCGCGACGAGCGGAGCGAAGAGCCCTCCGAGGTGGACGCACGCAATGCGAATCTCACCTTCATCAAGCTCGACGGGAACGTCGGCTGTGTGGTGAACGGTGCCGGCCTCGCGATGGCTACGATGGACCTCGTGAAGTACTACGGTGGCGAGCCCGCGAACTTCCTCGACATCGGCGGGTCCTCGAACCCGGAGAAGGTCGTCAACGCGCTGCGGATCATCACCGCGGACCCGAACGTGAAGGCGATCCTGTTCAACATCTTCGGCGGCATCACGCGCACGGACGACGTCGCGAACGGCATTGTGACAGCCACCCGGGCGAACCCACTCAAGGTCCCCATCGTCATCCGCCTGACCGGCACGAACGAGGAGATCGCGATGCAGATCCTGCAGGAGAACGGGTTCACCGCCTCCAGCGACATGGACACCGCGGTGCAGCAGGCCGTGGCGCTCGCCCAGGGAGGGAAGTGAGATGAGCGTCTTCATCGACAAGCACACCAAGCTCGTCATCCAAGGCATCACCGGCCGTGACGGCTCGTTCCACGCCAAGCAGATGATGGAGTACGGCACGCAGGTCGTTGCCGGCGTGACGCCCGGGAAAGGCGGCCAGACGTTCGAGGGGACGGTGCCCATCTTCAACACGGTGATGGACGCCGTGCAGGCCACCGGCGCCAACACGAGCGTCATCTATGTGCCACCGCCGTTCGCGGCCGACGCGATCATGGAGGCCGCGGCCGCCGGCGTCTCGTTGATCGTGTGCATCACGGAGGGCGTCCCCGTCCTCGACATGACGAAGGTCTACCCCTTCGTGAAGGAGCGCGGCGTCCGGCTCATCGGGCCGAACTGCCCCGGGCTCATCACGCCGGGGGAGTCGAAGGTGGGGATCATCCCGGGCCGCATCTGCACGCCGGGTCCGGTCGGCGTGGTGTCCCGTTCCGGGACGCTCACGTATGAGGTCGTCTACCAGCTGACGCGCGCCGGCATCGGGCAGACGACCTGCGTCGGCATCGGTGGCGACCCGATCAACGGCACGAACTTCATCGATTGCCTCGCGGCCTTCGAGCAGGATCCGCACACGAAGGCGATCGCGATGATGGGCGAGATCGGTGGCACGGATGAGCAGGAGGCCGCCGCCTACATCAAGCAGCACATGACCAAGCCGGTCGTCGGCTTCATCGCCGGCCAGACCGCCCCGCCGGGCCGCCGGATGGGCCACGCGGGGGCCATCATCTCGGGCTCGTCGGGCACGGCCGCCGAGAAGCTCGAGGCCTTCGCCGCCGCCGGCATGGGGATCGCGAAGCGTCCGATCGACTTCGTGGAACTGATCAAGGCGCGCCTGTAGTTCGTTTCGTGGGCGGTCCGCTGGGTCGCCCTCTTCCTTCCTCCATCCCGTCCGTCCCATGGCTCTCGACTATACGTTCTCGATCATCAAGCCCGACGCCTTCGGTTCCGGCAAGGCCGGTAAGATCATCGCTCACCTGGAAGCGCAGGGCTTCACGCTCAAGGCGGCCCGGGTCCTTCAGATGTCCCGGCGGCAGGCCGAGGAGTTCTACAGTGTCCATCGTGGGCGCCCCTTCTTCGGCGAGCTCGTCGAGTTCATGAGCTCGGGCCCGTGCATGCCGTTCGTCATCGGGAAGGCGGAGGCGGTGCCCGCGCTCCGCGACGCGATCGGCGCGACGGACCCGGCTGAGGCCGCGGCGGGGACGGTGCGGAAGCTGTACGCAGAGTCGAAGGGGCGGAACGCGATTCACGCTTCGGACTCGGACGAGAACGCGGTGCGGGAGAGCCGCTTCTTTTTCGCTGAGGCGGACCTCGCCTGAGGACGGGCGCGAGTTTTTCGTAAGTCGCTGTCCGCATTGACTTTGGGCCCTTGCTTCGGCGGGGCCCTTCGTCTATGTTCCACAGCTATGCTGTCGTACTCCCTCCGTGAGTTGGCGAAGGGGGCGGTTCTGGTCGATTCGACCCTCGCCCCCGACGATGCGGTATGGGAGGACGACGACATCCGTCCAGTGGGGTCGGTCCGGGTCACCGGTCGTCTCAGCGGGGCGGGGACCGGGCGGTACTACTTCAGCGGCGCGTTCGAAGGGACGGCCGCTGGGGAATGCCGCCGGTGTCTGGTGCCGGTGCGTGGTGCGGTGCAGGGCGACCTGCACGTGCTGTACGCCGACGCCGACGACGAGAATGCGGACGAACCGGATGTCTACCCGCTCGGTGATGGGGGGACCACGATCGATCTGCGTCCTGCGGTCCGTGAGCAGTGGCTCCTGGAGGCGCCGTCGCTCCCGCTCTGCCGCCCTGACTGCCTGGGGCTCTGCAGTGCTTGCGGGGCCGACCGCAATCTCGGGCCCTGCGGGTGTTCCTCTCCTTCCGTCTGACCTTTCACCGCGAGCAGGTTCTCCGATGGCCGTCCCGAAGCGCCGTACCTCCAAGCGCAAGAAGCGCGCGCGCAACACGCACAAGGTCGCTCCGGCGATCAACATCCAGGCCTGCACGAAGTGCGGCGCCATGAAGCGTCCGCACCACGTCTGTGAGGAGTGCGGGTTCTACGCCGGCGCGCAGCGAGTCGCGGCCCGCAGCGCCTGATCATGGCGCGGATCGCCCTGGACGCGATGGGGGGCGACCACGCCCCTGAGGCCCCGGTCGCGGCGGCCCTGTTGGCGCTCCAGGAGCTCGATCCGGCCCACCAACTCCAGCTGGTCGGGCGGTCCGCCGTTGTGCGGGCCGTCCTCGAGCGCCAGCTGGTTGACGCGACGCCGCTCGTCCGCGCTGCCGCCGAGCGGCTCGTCCTCATCGATGCCGACGAGGTCGTCGAGATGACGGACAAGCCCTCCGTCGCGGTGCGCGGCAAGCCCAATTCGTCGATGGCCGCCGGCCTGCGGCTGCAGGCGGAGGGCGCATCCGATGCCTTCGTCTCCGCCGGGAACACCGGCGCGCAGATGGCCGCGTCGACCTTCATCCTGCGGCTCCATCCCGGGTTGTCCCGGCCCGCCATCGGCACGGTGCTCCCGACGGCCACCCATCCGGTCGTCGTCCTCGATGCGGGAGCCAACGTCGACTGCGCAGCGGCCGAGCTCGTCCAGTTCGCTCGGCTCGGGCATGTCTATGCCCGGGACATCCTCGGCCGCCCCAACCCAGCCGTCGGTCTCCTCTCCATCGGGGAAGAGGCGGAGAAGGGGAACGCCGCCGTGAAGGAGGCCCACCAGCAGCTCCTTAGCGCCGGCCTCAATTTCATCGGCAATGTCGAGGGACGGGACATCCCCGCCGGACGCTGCGATCGCGGCCCCGTCGATGTCGTCGTCTGCGACGGCTTCACGGGGAACGTCCTCCTCAAGCTCTACGAGGGCGTGGCGCCGATGCTCTTCGGGCTGCTCGCCACCGCCGGGGTGCCGAAGGAGCAGCTCAAGCAGGCCCTCGGCGTACTCGACTACGCGAAGTACGGCGGTGCGCCCCTGCTCGGCGTCAAAGGCGTCAGTATCATCTGCCACGGCAAGAGCAGCCCGGAAGCCATCAAGAATGGGGTGCTCGTCGGGCTGCGCGCCGTGGAGTCGCGGATGAGCCACCACATCGGGGAGCAGCTGGGCGCATGAAGCGACCGATCGCCATGTTCGCCGGCACCGGCCACGCGGTCCCGCGTCGCGCCCTGACGAACGATGAGTTCGCAGCGATGGGGATCGAGACCTCCGACGAGTGGATCCGCGAGCGCACCGGGATCCGGCAGCGGTACATCGCCGGCGACGGGGAGACGCTCACGTCGCTCGTCACGGAGGCGTCCAGGCAGGCGATGGCCGACGCGGGCGTCCACGCCGGCGAGCTCGATGCCATCATCCTCGGGACCGTCAGCCCCGACCGCCTGATGCCGGCGACGGCGGTCGAGGTGCAGGCCGCGCTGGGGGCGAGTCGCGCCGTCGCCTTCGACCTCGGCGCCGCCTGCTCCGGGTGGCTCTACTCGGCGCAGGTGGCCGAGGGGCTCCTCGCGACCGGTCAGTACGAGACGATCCTCGTGATCGGCGGCGAGGTGCTCTCCCGCATCGTCAACTGGAAGGACCGCAACACCTGCGTCCTGTTCGGGGACGGCGCCGGCGCGACAATCGTGCGGCGGAGCACCAAGGGGCGGGGGATCCTCTCCGCGTACATGCGCTCCGACGGCAATCTGGCCGACCTCCTGCATCGACCGAAGGGCGGCGGCTGCTTCCCGATGAGCGGCGCGGTGCTGGCCGAGGGATCGCACTACATCCAGATGAGCGGTCGTGAGGTCTTCAAGCACGCGGTCCGCTCGATGGCCGACGCCGCCGATCGTGCCCTCGACGGGGCCAAGCTCTCCGGGACGGACATCGACCTGATGATCCCGCACCAGGCGAACATCCGAATCATCGAAGCGACCGCGAAGCACGCGAACATCCCGATGGAAAAGGTTTTCGTGAACGTCGACCGCTTCGGCAACACCTCGGCGGCCTCGATTCCGATCGCGTTGGACGAGGCGCGTCGACAGGGGCGGATCGTCGAGGGCTCCACGGTGCTCTTCGCCGCGTTCGGCGCTGGGTTCACCTGGGGTTCGATGGTCGTCCGGTTCTGACGGCAATGTACTTCCTCCTCTTTCCAGGGCAGGGCTCGCAGAAGCCCGGCATGGCATCGGACCTCGTGGCGGCGTTCCCCGCCGCGGCGGACATCGTTGCTCGCGCGGATGCGGCACTCGGTTTCCCGCTCGGCGCGCTCTGCGCTGATGGGCCGGCCGAGCGGCTGACGGAGACGCGGAACGCCCAGCCGGCCCTCCTGACGCACGGTGCCGCGGTATGGGCGGTCGTCGGTGCCCATCTCGCCGGTAAGGTGCACGGGGCCGCGGGGCATTCCCTCGGCGAGTTCACGGCGTATCACGCCGCGGGCGCCCTCGCCCTCGAGGACGCTGTCCGTCTCGTGCGGCGGCGTGGCGAACTGATGTACGAAACGGGGGTCCATGTCCCAGGCGCGATGGCCGCAATCCTCGGTGAGCTCGCCCGCCCGATCGGCGAGATCTGCGCCGATGCGTCGAGCCAGGGCGTCTGCGTCCCCGCGAATTTCAATGCGACCGAGCAGGTGGTGATCTCCGGCGAGGTGGCGGCCGTCGAGGCGGCGATGGAGCTGGCGAAGGCCGCCGGAGCGAAGCGTGCGCTTCGCCTCCCCGTGAGCGGGGCCTTCCACAGCCCGCTCATGGAGCCTGCGGTCGCCGGTCTCGCCACCGCCCTCGACGCGGCCGCGTGGTCCGCCCCCATCGTCCCGGTCTGGAGCAACGTGACGACCGGTCCGGTGACGTCGGCTGCGGAGGCGAGACGCCTCCTCCTCGCGCAGCTCACGGCGCCGGTTCGGTGGGTGGAGCTCATCCGCGCCGTCGCCGCGCAGCACCCCGGCACGACCTTCGTCGAGATGGGGCCCGGTGCGGTCCTCTCGGGGCTGGTGAAGCGCCTCGCCCCGGATTGCACGACCCGGACCTGCGGCACCGTCGCCGAGGTCGAAGCGCTCCTCGCTGGCTAGTCCACCTCTCGCTCCGCCCCCCATGTTCGCCATCGACCTCACCGGGCGCGTCGCGCTCGTCACCGGGTCCACCCGCGGCATCGGGCGCGCGATCGCGGAGGCCCTCTTGGCCGCCGGCGCCAGGGTGGCGGTCGTCGGACGCGACGCGGCGAAGGCCGAAGCCGTCGCGGCGGAGCTCGGTGGAGACGCGAAGGGGTTCGGCTGCGACATCAGCGACCCGGCGGCGGTCACCGCGCTGGTCGAGGCGGTCGAGGCCGCCTTCGGCAGCTGCGACATCCTGGTCAACAACGCCGGCATCACGAAGGACAACCTGATGCTCCGGATGAAGGACGAGGACTGGGATGCCGTCCTCGACACAAACCTGAAGGCCGCGTTCGTGGCAATCCGCGCCGTGCAGCGGGGCATGATGAAGCGCCGGTGGGGCCGGATCATCAACATCGCGTCGGTGGTGGGGCTGATGGGGAACAAGGGCCAGGCCAACTACGCCGCCAGCAAGGCAGGCCTCATCGGGCTCTCGAAGTCGGTCGCGAAGGAGCTCGCGAGCCGGAACATCCTCTGCAACGTCGTGGCTCCCGGCTTCATCCGGACCGATATGACCGACGCGATGGCGCCGGCGGCTGTGGAGGCGCTCTCCGCCGCCATCCCGCTGGAGCGGCTCGGGGGTGCGGCCGACGTTGCCGGGGTGGTCACGTTCCTCGCCTCCGACCGGGCGGCGTACATCACGGGACAGGTGCTCCCCGTAGACGGCGGCCTGGTGATGTGAGTCCCCACGGGGGTCGGTGTGACCCCCGTACGCGCGCGCGCGTTTTATATTACCGAGGCTGGCGCGGACGCCCGCCCGGCCCACGCAGTCCCACCCACCTGGAGCCCCACGCATGGCCGACCATTCCGCGAAGATCAAGGACATCATCGAGAAGGAGCTGGGCGTCGAGCGCGACAAGCTGACCGACGGCGCGAGCTTCATCGAGGACCTTGGCGCCGACTCGCTCGACATCGTCGAGCTCGTGATGGAGTTCGAGAAGGAGTTCAACGTCGACATCCCGGACGAGGACTCCGAGAAGCTCCGCACGGTCGGCGATGCGATCAGCTATCTGAACGCCAAGATCGGCGGCTGATCCACGATGGCTTCCCTGAAGCGCCGAGTCGTCATCACGGGCGCCGGGTGCGTGTCGTCGGTCGGCAACGACGTCGCCACCACCTGGCAGTCTCTCCTCGACGGACGGTCTGGCGGCGCGCCGATCACCCGGTTCGATGCCTCGGCCTTCAAGGTCCGCTTCGCCCATGAGGTGAAGGGGTTCGACGTCGGGCTGTATATGGACCGCAAGGAGGCGAAGCGCGCGGACCTGTACACCCAGTACGCGATGGGGGCGGCGGTGCAGGCGATGCAGGACGCCGGGTTCGGTGATGGCACGGGGTACGTAGCCGAGCGCACCGGGGTGATCGTCGGCTCCGGTATCGGCGGCATCGGCACATTCGAGGAGCAGCACACGACGCTGCTGACAAGCGGCCCCGGGCGGATCTCGCCCTTCTTCATCCCGATGTTCATCGGCGACATCGCGGCGGGCACCGTCTCGATGCGCTTTCAGGCGAAGGGGCCGAACTACGCCACGCAGTCGGCCTGCGCGTCGAGCGCGCACGCCATCGGCGACGCGTTCCGGATCATCGCCTACGGCGACGCCGACGTGATGATCGCCGGCGGTGCCGAGGCCGCGGTCACGCCGATGGCGATCGGGGGCTTCGGGAACATGCAGGCGCTCTCGACGCGCAACGACTCCCCGGAGACGGCCTCGCGGCCGTTCGACCAGACGCGCGACGGCTTCGTCCTGGGCGAGGGGTCGGCGTGTGTGGTCCTCGAGGAGCTCGAGCACGCGCGCGCCCGCGGGGCCCAGATCTATTGCGAGGTCGTCGGCTACGGCGCCTCCGGCGACGCGTATCACCTGACGGGCCAGCCGGAGGACCACGAGGGACTGCAGCGCGCGATGCGTCGCGCCCTCGAGGACGGCGGGCTCACGCCGGCGGATGTGCAGTACATCAACGCGCACGGCACCTCCACGCCGCTCAACGACCCGAATGAGATCCGGGCGATCCGGAAGGTCTTCGGTCCGTCGGCGACCGGGCTCAACGTGAGCTCCACGAAGTCGTGCACCGGACACATGCTGGGGGCGGCTGGAGCGATCGAGGCGATCGTCTCGGCCCTGGTGATCCGGCACGGCATCATCCCGCCGACGATCAACCTGACAACGCCGGATCCGGAGTGCGACCTCGATTGCACCGCGAACACCGCAGTCCGGCGCGAGGTTCACGCCGTGCTCAGCAACTCCTCGGGATTCGGCGGACACAACGCCAGTCTCGCATTGCGACGCCTGGTCGGCTGAGTCGATGACAACGGCGGCCGCGCTGACGATCCCGTTCGAGCGCATCGCCGACCACGCGGTGCGTGGCATCGCCGAGCGCATCGCGGAGGGGCGCCGGCTCGAGGGCCGAGATGCGGCGGTGCTGTACCGGACCGCGGACCTGACGGGTCTCGGCCTCCTCGCGGACGCCGTCAATCGCGCCCGCCACGGCGACGTGGTGACCTTCGCCTCCAACCAGCACATCAACCCGACGAACATCTGCACGCTCCGCACGACGTGCGTGTTCTGCGGGTACGCGCGTCTCCCCAAGGAAGCGGGGGCCTACCGTTACTCCCTCGACCAGGTGCTCGAGGAGGCGCGGACGGGCAATCAGGGCATGACGAAGGAGTTCCATATCGTCGGCGGGCTCGATATGAAGGCGGGGCTCGAGTACTACACGACGATGTTCCGTGCGCTCAAGGCCGAGCTCCCGCACGTGCACATCAAGGCGCTCACCGCGGTCGAGATCGCGCACATCGCTCGCATCGAGAAGATGTCATGGGCTGAGGTGCTGACCGCGCTGAAGGCAGCCGGACTCGACACGATGCCGGGGGGCGGGGCGGAGACCTTCAGCGCCGCCGTCCGCGAGGAGATCGCGAACAAGAAGCTGGGCGCCGCCGACTATATCGGCGTGCACCGCACCGCGCACGGCCTCGGTATTCGCTCGAATTGCACGATGCTCTACGGGCACGTCGAGACGATCCAGGATCGCGTCGAGCATCTGCAGATGCTTCGCGACCTGCAGGACGAGACCGGAGGATTTCTCGCCTTCATCCCGCTCGCGTACCACCCGGATGACAATGAGCTCGGGGCACGGCTCGGACGCCGCGGCACGGCCACGTCGGGGGTCGAGGACCTCAAGATGCTCGCCGTCGGGCGCCTCTTCCTCGACAACTTCGCCCACGTGAAGAGCCACTGGATCATGGTGGGGACGTCGCTCTCCCAGATCGGGCTGCACTACGGGGTCAACGACCTCGAGGGAACCGTGGTGCGGGAGAAGATCTACCATGCGGTCGGTGCCAGGACACAGCAGGCGATGTCGCTGCCGGAGCTGCTCGCCCTCATCCGTGGGGCGGGGAAGATTCCCGCGGAGCGGGACAGTTTCTACAACATCATCCGGACCTTCGACGACGCCGCGGAGGCCGCGTGATGCGCGTCGGCCGGATCCCCTATATCAACACGTATCCGGTCTACGGCGCCATTGATCGGGGCCTCGTCCCGCTCGACGCCGATCTCGTCGACGGTGTCCCGACGGCGCTGAATGCGATGATGGCACAGGGCCGGCTCGATGTCTCGGTCGTCTCCGCCGTCGAATACGCGCGCGACGCCGAGCGCTACCTGCTCCTGCCTGAACTCGCTATCTCCTGTGACGGGCCCGTCCGGTCCGTGATGCTCTTCTCGAGCCGCCCCGCCACGCAGCTGCACGGCGCGCGCGTGCTCGTCAGCCGAAGCTCGATGACCTCCGTGCATCTGCTGGAGTTGCTCTTCGAACACGTGTGGCGCGCGCAGCCGGTCTTCGTGCCGGGCGATGCCGAGGCGGATGCGCTCGCGCGTGACGGCGGCGCCCCATGCGATGCGCGCCTTGTGATTGGGGATGCCGCGCTGATGTTGCAGGCGCCGGGGCACCCGGTCGCGGAGGCGCATGGGCGCGAATACCCGTACGTCTACGACCTCGGCGAGGTCTGGCGTGAGTGGACCGGCCTTCCCTTCGTCTTCGCCGTCTGGGTCGCGCAGCGTACGACGCCCGTGCGTGACGCGCTCGCGGTGCACGCCTCGCTGATCCAGTCGCGGGACTGGGGGCTCGCCCATCTCGACACGCTCGCCGCGCAGGCCGCCGGATCCACCGGGGTCCCCCAGCGCGAGTGCCGTCGCTACTTCGATGGTCTCGACTGGCGCCTCACGCTGCGAGACCTCGAAGGACTGAGCGAGTTCTTCCGTCGCCTCGCACTCGCCGGCCGCGTGCCCCGCGGCACCCTCGCCTTCCTGCCCGCCGCCCGCACGGGCACCTGACCGAGCCTTCCGACCCGTCCCCTCCATGTCGCTCGAATCGGATCTCCTCGACTTCTACACGCGCGCCCCGCTCCTCGAGTTGGGGGCCGCCGCCGACGCCGTCCGCCGCCGCCTGCACCCAGATCCGGTCGTCACCTACATCGTCGACCGAAACATCAACTACACGAACGTCTGCGTCGCGGACTGCGGCTTCTGCGCCTTCTATCGGCGGCCGAAAGACAACGAAGGGTGGACCCTCAGCTACGAGCAGATCGGCGCCAAGATTGACGAGGTGAAGGCGCTCGGCGGCGTCCAGATCCTGATTCAGGGCGGGCACAACCCGTACATCCCGTTCGAGTGGTACCTCGAGCTGCTCCGGTACATCAAGCGGCACCACCCGATCCACGTGCACGGCTTCTCGCCGAGCGAGGTCGATTTCTGGAGCACGCTGTATCGGATGGATGCCCGCACGGTGATCCAGGAGCTCGTGAAGGCCGGTCTCGACTCCATCCCCGGTGGTGGCGGAGAGATCCTCGTCCAGCGGGTGCGTGACAACGTCGCCAAGAAGAAGGCCGGGGCCGATCGCTGGCTCGAGGTGATGGAGATCGCGCACCAAGAGGGGCTCCGGACCTCGTGCACGATGATGTACGGGATCGGCGAGACGATGGCTGAGCGGGTCGAGCACCTCCTCCGCCTGAAGGCGCTGCAGGACCGGACGAAGGGCTTCACCGCGTTCATCTGCTGGCCGCTCCAGCCGGAGAACACCCCAGAGATGAGCCACATGCCGAAGACCGATGCGGTCGAGTACCTCCGCACGACGGCCTTCGCCCGCACCGTCGTCGACAACATCCCGAACATCCAGGCGAGCTGGGTGACGATGGGGATGAAGGTCGGTCAGACCGCGCTGCACTATGGGTGCAACGACTTCGGGTCGCTGATGTTGGAGGAGAACGTCGTCTCCGCGGCGAACACGACGTATCGGACCACGATCGATGAGATGGAGCGGTTGATCACCGAGGCGGGGTTCACGCCACGCCGTCGCCGCCAGGACTACTCGCTCATCCCGCAGGCCCCGGCACCGGTGGCGGCGTGAGCCTCGGCGTCCGTGTCGGTATCGGGTACGACTCACACCGGTTCGTCGAGGGGCACGGCGTGCTCCTCGGCGGCGTGTTGATACCGGCCGCGGTGCGCTGCACGGGGCACAGTGACGCCGACGCCGTCTGCCACGCCCTGACCGACGCTCTCCTCGGCGGCGCTGGCCTCGGAGACATCGGCGAGATGTTTCCCGACACCGCCGCCGAGAACAAGAACCGCGACAGCCTCGAGATGCTGCGGCTCGCCGTAGCCCGGATTCGCGCCGCGGGCTGGGTGCCCGCCCAGGCTGATCTCACGGTCATCGCCGAGACCCCGAAGATCGGCCCACACCGCCCGGCCATCCGCGAGCGCCTCGCCGACGCGATCGGTGTCGCGCCCGGTGAGGTGATGGTGAAGGGGAAGACCAACGAGCGGATGGGATGGGTTGGTCGGGGTGAGGGCGTCGCCGTCATCGCGGTCGCGACCCTCGTGCGATCCGAGCGCTAGTGGAGACGGTCCTCGCCTGGGTCTCCGGGATCCCGCTCGGCGTTGTCTACCTCCTGATCTTCCTGACCGCGGTGGCCGAAGGGCTCATCCCACTCGTTCCTGGCGACATCGTCGCCGCCCTGCTCGCCTTCATCGCCGCCCGGTCGGGAGGAACGCTCGTGCTGACGGCCACGCTCGTCACCTTCGGCAGCGTCTCCGGGGCGTTGCTGATGTGGTGGCTCGGCCGCCGGTACGGCGCCGCCTGGCTCGCCGCACGAGTGGATCGCTTCGGTCTCCACCGCACCGGGAGTGGAATGGAGCAAGCGGAGGCCAAGGTCGAGGCGGCGTATCGCCAATTTGGCTGGACTGCGCTCTTCGTGAGCCGACTCGTTCCGGGGGTGCGTGCCGTCGCGCCGGCGGCCGCGGGGGCGCTGCGCATTCCCTTCTGGGAAGTGGCGCTCCTCTTCACCGCCGCCTCAGCGGTTTGGTACGGGCTCATCGTCTGGGTGGCCTTCCGCGTCGGGGCCGACTGGGCGACGGTGCGAGCGCGTCTCGAACTTGTGTTGCGCGATGTCGGCGGAGTGGCGGCACTCGTCATCCTGCTGCTCGGCGTGGCGTTCTGGCAGTGGCGTCGGCGGCGACGGGCATGAACGACCTGGGCGCGGACCCCACCCGCGCCTTCCTCCTCGAACGCTTCGAGGAGTTCCTCCTACTGGAACAGGGTGCCAGCCCTCGGACCATCGCCGCGTATCGCACCGATCTCGCTCGGCTCGCCGAGTGGGCGGTTCGGCACGACGTTCGGACCCCATCCGCGCTGACGGCGGCCCACCTGAGGGAGTTCGTCTATCACCTGAAGGACGCCGGCCTCGCCCCGAGTAGCATGCGGCGCGCGATCTCCTCGCTCCGGACCTGGTATCGCTTCCTCCTGTCGGAGGGGGTCGTCGCGGCAGACCCGAGCGAACGGCTCGAGGCGCCGCGGCGGTGGCGCGCGCTCCCGGACGTGCTCTCGGTTGCGGAGATTGACCGCCTCATCGGGGCCGTCGGGCTGGAGGAGCCCCTCTGCTTCCGGGACCGTGCGATGCTCGAGCTCGCCTATTCGGCGGGGCTCCGGGTGAGCGAATGGACGGGGCTCGGCGTCGCTGACGTCGTCCTGGACGCGATGGTGGTCCGGGTGTTCGGAAAGGGGGGGAAAGAGCGCTTGGTGCCGATCGGCCGGCAAGCGGCTGGGGCCGTCGCAACCTACCTCCGCGAACTGCGCCCCCGGCTGGAGCGCGGGGCGGGGCAGAGTCGACTCTTCCTCAATGCGCGCGGGAAGCCGCTCTCACGGATGGGGGCGTGGGGCATCCTCCGCAAGTACGTCGAAGCAGCCGGCATCACAA
>JBMTAR010000016.1:0-17843 GCA_049428925.1 Gemmatimonadaceae bacterium | reverse complement strand
GCGAGGTTCCGGCGGATGTACTCCTCCTCCTTCTTCACGTAGGCGATCTGCTTCTGCAGTTCACGCTCGCGGGTGAGCCGCCGTTCCGCACGTTGCGGCACGAACTGCGAATAGTTCCCCTTGTACCACTCGCCGCTGCGCCCCTCGATGTGAAGCACGTGGGAGCAGACGGCATCGAGGAAGGCCCGGTCGTGCGAGACGACGAGGATCGTCTCGTCGCACTCGCGCAGCCAGTCCTGTAACCAGGTGGTCGTGTCGAGGTCGAGGTGGTTGGTCGGCTCGTCGAGCATCAGCAGGTCCGCCGGCGCGATGAGCTGCGCGGCGAGGCCCACACGCCCGCGCTCACCCCCCGAGAGGGAGGCCACCGGGCGCGTCTTCGACTCCTCGGCGTCGAAGCCGAGGCCTTGGAGCACCGCGTCGACGCGCGCGTGATAGACGTAGCCGCCGAGGTCGGCGAAGCGCTCCTGATCCCGGCCAAAGCGCTCGAGGAACTCGTCGGTGACTTTCTCGCCCATCTCCCCGAGCTGGATCGCCTGGTCGGCAATCGACTGCTCGAGTGCGATCACCTCGCGCCACGCGGCTGCCGCGGCCTGCCAGACGGTGGTCGCGCCCTCGAAGGCGCGATGCTGGTCGAGGAGCGCGTGGCGGAGCCCCGGCTTGCGCGCGACGCTACCCGCGGTGGGCGTCAGGTCGCCGGTGATCACCTTGAAGAGCGACGACTTTCCCGCGCCGTTCCGGCCGATGATGCCCCAGCGGTCACCCTCACCGACGGTGAAGGTGATGTTCTTGAGAAGTTCCGTGGCGCCGAAGGAGATCCCGACGCCCGACATCGAGAGGATGCTCATGTGTCGGTGGGGGTCGGGACGGTGAGGTCGCCGGTCGTTAGCGCGCGCTCCGCCACGGCCCGGATGGTCTCGTCGGCGTTCCGCTCGAGGGCGCGGATCGCGCGTCGGGCGCGCCGCATCGCCGTGGGGATGAAGAGTCGGGCGGCTTCGAGGTCCGCCGCTGCACCGGACTCGCCGTGCCGGGCGATCGCCGTGGTCGCGCGCGAGAGGACCGCCGTCGCGAGGTAGCAGTCGATTGCGGCGTTCGCCATCCGCTCCTGGAGCAGCTGGCGCTCGATGATCCCCTTCCCGTGCTCGATGAGTGCCTTCTCCACCGCGAGCGCGAGGCCGTGGATGTTCTCCGCCACCAGCTCCGCCTCGTCGGCGAGGGCGGGGTGCACCTTGGTGAAGCTCGGCTTCACGAGGGTGCGCTTCACGCGGCCGGTTAGATAGCTCGAGATCGCCCCGAGCGAGTGCAGGGGATCCTTGAACGCCTTGCCGACGGCGCGCAGCTCCTCGCCGGGCTGTTGGAGTCCCATCAGCGCAATCAGAGCGCGGAGCACCTCGTTGGTGCCCTCGAAGATCATGTTGATGCGCGCATCGCGGAGCGCCTGCTCATAGCGGTACTCTTTGGAGTAGCCGATCCCGCCGGCGATCTGCATCGCCTCGCTTGCGGTGCGGAAGACGAGCTCGGAGGCGTAGATCTTGCACGCCGCCGTCTCGAGCGAGAAGTCGACCCCGCCGCGGTCGACCATCGCGGCGCAGAGCATCCACCCTGCATCGCTCGCGTAGCAGTCGGCCGCCGCGGCCGCGATCTTGCGCTGGATCATCTCGAACTGCCCGATCGGCCGTCCGAACTGCTCGCGCTGCGCCGCGTGTGCGATGGCCATCCGCATGATCTCCCGGGTGCCGCGCGAGGAGCCTGCGGCGAGGCCGAGGCGGCCGGAGTTGAGGATCTCGAGCGCGATGTGGAAGCCGTCGCCCACCTCGCCGAGTCGGTTCTCGATCGGCACCCGCACCCCCTCGAAGGTGATTGAGCGAGTGTCGCTTCCCTTAATCCCCATCTTCTCCTCGACCTTGCCGAGGGAGATGCCGGGGGACTTCGCGTCGACGATGAACGCCGTCACGCGCTGCTTCGGCTTGCCATCGATGACGACCGGGACCTTCGCGAAGACGGTCAGCACGCCCGCGTAGCCCGCGTTGGAGATCCAGATCTTGGTCCCGTCGAGCACGTAGTGCGTGCCGTCCGCGCTGGGGACGGCGGTCGTGCGCATCGCCTGCGCGTCGGAGCCGGAGCCCGGTTCGGTGAGACAGAAGGCGCCGATGAGCTCCCCGCTGGCGCACCGCGGGAGCCACTGCTGCTTCTGCGCCTCGGTGCCGAAGAGGATGATGCCCTTAATCCCGATGCTCTGATGCGCGCCGAAGTACACCGCGAGCGCGGCATCGCGCGCTCCGATCTCGCCGAAGACGCGGCTGAAGACGAGCGTCGATGCGCCGAAGCCGCCGTAGGCCTCGGGGATGTTCAGTCCCATCAGGCCGAGCTCCGCCATCCCCTGGCGCACCGCATCGGGGAAGCGCCCGTCGTGATCGATCTGCGCCGAGTCCACCGTGTCGTCGGCCCAGCTGCGGAAGCTGTCGAGGATCGCCGTGAGCGACTCCTTCTCCTCGCGCGACGGCTCCGGGAAGGGGAAGACCAGGTCCTCGCGGATCTCTCCGAGGAAGATGCCTCGCGTGAAGGACGGGTGATGGTCCGGGTCGGCGAGGTGCGGCGCGGCGGCGGGAGCGGTGGTCGGGGCGGTCATCGGGCGGGGCGGGGCGGGGACATGGCGATTGATGATTCGGAAGTTATCGGGGCATCACGGCTTGCGGTGACTCTCGGGGGGGCCGAGGTTGCGGTATGCGACTCGACGCGCCGTACGCGCTGCTCCTCCTCGTCCCGGCCTCTGCGGCGGTCGGCCTCCTGCTCGCCCGCCCGGCGCAGGCCCTGCTGACCCGGCTCGTCGCCGGGACGGAGGCGGACTTCGATGACCAGCTCGTCGCCGCTTCCCACCGTCCCCTCGCGCTCCTCATCGCCATCGGGGCGTCGCGCCTCGGCCTGGAGTGGATCACGGTGAGCGCGCCCGTGGCGGTGGTCGTCCGGGAGGCCCAGCAGGCGCTCGTCATCCTCGCTGTCTTCTGGTTTCTCTTCCGAGCCATCGCCGTCCTCCAAGAGGCGGTCCCGACGAGTCGATGGGGGGCGCAGCACCCCGCCTTCCGGTCCCTGGTGCCGTTGGCCGCGCGCCTCGCCCGCATCCTGGTGCTCGTCGTCGGCGTGCTCGCGGTGCTGGCGAGCTTCGGCTACCCGGTGGCGACCCTCCTCGCCGGCCTCGGCATCGGCGGTATCGCGGTGGCCTTCGCGGCCCAGAAGACCCTCGAGCACTTCTTCGGGTCGGTGGCCATCGGGGTGGACCAGCCCTTCGCGGTCGGCGACACGGTGATCGTCGATGGCGTGGAGGGGGAAGTGGAGGCGATCGGCCTGCGCTCCACGCGGCTGCGCACTGCGGATCGCACGGTGGTAAGCATCCCCAACGGACGCCTCGCCGACATGCGGACCGAGAACCTCGGGCCGCGCGACCGCTTCCGGTTCCGGACCGTGGTCGCGTTGGAATACGGGACCCCCGCCGTCGGCATCGAGCGGCTGCGCGATGCGATCGAGGCCCTGTTGCGCGCTGAGTCAGCCACCTGGCCCGACCGGGTGGTGGTGCGCGTGGTCGCGCTCGGGGAGTCGAGCGTGGACCTGGAGGCCTTCTGCTGGGTGCGCACACGCGACGTGGACGAGTTCCGCCGCATCCGCGAGGGATTCCTCCTGGGCATCCTGCGGGCGGCGGACGCCGCCGGCGTCGCGCTCGCCTTTCCGACGCGGACGGTGGTGATGCGGCCAGCGCCGGAGCCCGGCCGTTGACCCCCTTCCGGCCGGGGATGTGACGCGGCGTGGGCATCGGGGAGTCTCCTACACGGATGACGGAACGGCCTGACGCGCAGCTCGTGCAGGAGGTCCTCGCGGGTGAGGACGACGCCTTCAGCGGATTGGTGCGTCGGCATCAGGCGCCGATGTTCCGGTTCGCCGTGCGGATGCTCGGCGACCGGGACGATGCGGACGACGTGTTGCAGAAGGCGTTCGTCCGTGCCTACCGGAGCCTGGCGCAGTGCCGCGATGCGGAACGCTTCGGGAGCTGGCTTCGGCAGATCGTCGTGAATGAGTGTCGAACGCAGCTCGGGATGCGGAGTCGGCGGGCCCGGTGGTTCTCGGCGGACGAGGTGGCCTTGGCGAACGCCGAGGCACCGTCGGGTGCCGACGGGGCGGAGGCGGTGGAGCTGGGACAGATCGAGCAGGCGCTCGCCACGCTCACGCCGGACCTGCGTGAGGCCTTCCTGCTCAAGCATATGGACGAGTTGAGCTACGACGAGATGGCGGTGGTGACGGGGGCGGGTGTCTCCGCGCTCAAGATGCGGGTGAAGCGGGCCTGTGAGCAGCTGCGGGAGCGGCTGGAGGGGGGGCAGGATGCGACAGCAACAGGATGAACTCGACGCGTTCGGCGCGCGGATCGGCGCGATGCTCCGCGCGGCGGAGCCGCTGCCGCCCGGTGCCGAGGCGCGTGTGCTCGCCACGCTCGCGGCGATGCCGCGTCCGTCGCGGCCGCTCCCATGGTGGCGTCGCCCGCGGACGCTGCAGCTCTCGCCGGTCGCCGGTCTCGCGCTCGCCGCGGGGTTCGCCGGGCTGATGGTCCTCGGCACGATGGGTGTCACGCGTGGGACGGCGTCCACGGCGGCCGCTACTGCGCCGGACACCGTTCACCTCGTCCGCTTCGTGCTGGTGAACCCGGGGGCGCGGCAGGTGTCGCTCGCCGGTGATTTCAACGGGTGGCAGGCGGAGGCGCTGACGCCCGTTGCCTCCGGCGGGGTCTGGAGTGTCGCCCTTCCGCTTCGCCCCGGGCGCTACGAGTACGCCTTCGTCGTGGATGGCGAGCGCTGGATCGCCGATCCTGCGCTCCCGGCCGCGCGCGACGAGTTCGGGGGGGAGCATTCCGTGCTCCATCTCGGCACCGACCGCGTGATGTGACGCGCGGCGCCGATCGCCGAGTCGTACCTTCAGAGCGTCGGCCTTTCTTGCGCCGGCGTCATCACCACCAGATGGAGCAACCGATGTTCCGAACCCGTGCCCTCCCCGCCCTCGCGGCGGCCCTCCTGCTCGGCGCCTGCGACCTCCTTCCCACGGCGAACGACCAGGTGGCGCTCGCCGAGGACTATGCGCTCGTGATGTTTGGTGAAGCCGGGGCCTCCCTTGAGGGGACCCTCGGTCCGCAGGCGATGCATCACGCGACGGATGGCCGTTCTGGCCGTGCGCCGCTCCCCGATTCGCTCGCGCTGACGCAGGCCCAGAAGGATTCCATCGAGGTGTTGAAGGCGGCGTTCAAGGCGGTGAACGCCGAGCCGCTCGCGCAGCTGAAGGCCATCTTCGACGAGGCGCGGGCAGCCCGTCAGGCCGGGAAGACGCGTGACGAGGTCCACGCCATCCTGCAGCAGGCGCGTCCGATCCGCGACGCGCTGAAACCCGCCGTCGAGGCGCTGCACGCCGCGATTCGCGCCGTATTCACCGATGCGCAGCGTGCGTGGCTGGACGCGAATCGTCCGCCGATGCCGGGTGGGCTCGGGCCGATCGGTCGTCGCGGTCATCGGCCGCCGCCGCCCCCGCCGGGCGGGAACGGCTGAGCCGGATTCACTTCAATCGACGGGATGCCTGTGATGCGGAACTACTCGCGTGCCCTCCTCTGGATCCTCGGCGCGCTCGTCCTCTCGGGGACGCGTGCCGGGGCCCAGGGGCCCGGGCGCGACCCGGTGGTGCGGCTGCGCGAGGTGCTGCCCGCCGAGATCGCCGAGCGGGTGATTGCCACGGTGACGGCAGCGCGCGAGCGGGGGTTGCCGTCGCAGGCCCTTGAGAATCGCGCGCTGAAGTACGCGGCACGCGGTGTCGCGCCGGAGCAGATCGAGCGTTCCGTGGCGGAGCATGCCACCCGGATGGAGCGCGCGCAGGCGGCGCTCGCCGGCGCGCGCGGTGGGCTGCGCCCCGGGGGCGATGAGGTGGATGCCGCCGCAGAGGCGATGCGGATGGGCGTTGACGGCGCGGGAGTGAGTGCGCTCGCGAAGTCGGCACCATCCGGCCGTTCGCTGACGGTCCCCCTCTTCGTCGTCGGGAGCCTCGTCGATCGCGGACTGCCCTCCGATGAAGCGATTGCCCGCGTGCGGGACCGCCTGCAGTCACGGGCGACTGATGCCGAGCTCGAGCGCTTGCCGGACGGGGACGGTCCGCGCGGTCCACGAGAGGGGATGCGGCCCGGTGCGGACCTCGGAGGGCGCAGGGATGGCGCGCGCCCCGGGATGCGTCCCGGCGGTCCTGGACAGGGGATACCCGGCGCCCGTGGTCCGGGGGTACCGCAGAACGGCGGCACCGCCACCGCGCCCCGCCCGGGTGGTGGACCGCCAAGGCGGCGTCCCTAAGGCGCCAGGCTGATGTCGCATCGCCCGTGGGCGAGGCGCGGGATCACCGGGTGGGCGCTCAGGCGTCTGCCCGGTTTCGTCTTGCTGTTCCTGGCGATGCGCCCCGCCGCGCTCCGTGCCCAATGGGTCCAGTCGAGCGTCGGGCTCGGTGCCGCGAGCGTGCGGTACGCGGAGACACTCGAGACGACGATGGTGAGCGTCACTCCGACACTCGCGTGGCTTGGAACGCACGGCGTCGTCACCGCGACCGGCGTCCTCGCCTCCGCGTCGGTCCAGGGGGTGCTGGCCGCCGCGCTCACGAGCTCGTTCGATGCGCCCGTCGCCGCGGATCTCACGCTGCTCACCGGTGGGAGTCGCACGGATGAGGCCGTCACGCGTCAGTCACGCGTGACCGGGCGCGTCCACCTCCGCACGACGCGTGCCGGCCTCTGGCTCGGCGCTGGCCTCGGTCGCGTCACGGATGGGAGCAGTGCGAGCGCGACGCGTGTGCGGGACTTCGGGGCGTGGGTCGATCTCGGCGGGCTCGGCGTGACCCTCACCCGACTGCCGACGACCGCGGGCGACACCGTCCGAGTCACCGACACCGAGTTCGGTGTGCGGTGGAACTGGGAGCGGCTCGCCCTCGACGTGATCTCCGGGTGGCGCACCGGCACGGCGCGCGTCTCGGGGATCGACGACCCGGGTCGTTGGCGCCACGTGACCGGGACGTTCCGGATCTCTGATCGCGTCGCCGTGGTGGCGGGCGCGGGGTCATATCCGCTCGACCTGCTGCAGGGATTCCCGGCGGGGCGCTTCACGACGGTCAGCCTGCGCTTCACACCGTCGTCGACGCCGCGCGCCGCGGCACCCATCAGCACGCCGTGGGATGACACCGCAGTGCTCGGCGCGCCGACCGCCGTCGGGTCGCGCGATGCGTCGCGTGATGCGGGCGATGTCTCGATGCTCGTCGTGCGCACGCTGGACGACGGGCGCCGTCGGCTTCGTGTGCGTGCGGTCGGGGCGAGCACCCTCGAGCTCCAGGGATCGATGACGGCGTGGGAGACCGTCTCATTGGTGGCCGAGGGCGACGGGTGGTTCGCCGTCGACCTCGCGATTCCCGTCGGCTCGCATGAACTCGTGCTGCGGCGCGATGGCGGGCGATGGATAGTCCCGCGGGGGCTCGCGGTCCGGATGGATGAGTTCGGAGCGGAGTCGGGCGTGTTGGTGGTACGCGACGGGAACAGGTAGCCGGGGTCAGCGCGCCGGGGTCAGCGCGCCTCCCCCACCGGTCACCTGAGCAGATCTCGCCACAGCACAAACGCACTCGCGCCTGCCATCGCCAGCGCGACCAGCGCTCCAGTCCATGTGAGCCACCTCGGATGCTGATACGCCCCCACAGCCGCGGGGCGGTGCGCGGCGATCAGCATCACCAGCAGTCCGACCGGGAGGATGACTCCATTGATTGCGCCGACGAGCACGAGCACGCGCACCGGTTGCCCGATGAGCAGGAACGCCGCGGCGGCAGTCGCGATGAACGCGATCACGACGCGTGTCCAGTGCGTCTCGAGGGTGGGATGCACGCTCCGGAGGAAGGACACCGAGGTATAGGCGGCGCCGACGACCGAGCTGATTGCGGCGCTCCACATCACGAGGCCGAAGAGCTGATACCCGATCCGGCCAACGGCGAGGAGGAAGACCGCCGCCGGGGGATTGGCGGGATCGAGCGCGACGCCCTGGCTGACGACGCCGAGGGCGGCGAGGAAGAGGAGGACGCGCATCAGCGAGGCGACACCGATCGCGGTCGTGGCGGAGCGGGTCACTGCAGGGAGCGCCTCCGGGCCGCTCAGTCCATCATCGAGCAGGCGGTGTGCCCCCGAGAAGGTGATGTAGCCCCCGACGGTCCCGCCGACGATGGTGACAATCGAGAGGAGGTCGATCCGCTCGGGCTGCACGGCGCGGACCAGGGCCTCGCCGACCGGCGGCGCCGAGGCTGAGGCGACGTAGATGGTGAGCGCCACGAGCACGAAGCCGAGGGCGACGGCGAAGCGGTCCATCGCGCGGCCCGCCTCCTTCGAGAGGAAGAGGCCGATCGCGAGCAGGGCGCTCAGGAGCGCGCCGACCTCGACAGGGATCCCGAGGAGGACACGGAGGCCGAGCCCCGCGCCGGCGACGTTGCCAACATTGAAGGCGAGCCCCCCGACCACGACGAGCAGGGTAAGGATGGTGCCGAGGCCGGGCGCGACGAGGTTCGCGACCTCGCCGGCGCGGCGTCCGCTCACCACGAGCACGCGCCAGATGTTGAGCTGTGCGACGAGGTCGATCACCACGCTCACGAGGATCGCGAAGGCGAAGCTCGCGCCGAGCCGCTCGGTGAAGACGGCGGTCTGCGTGAGGAACCCCGGCCCGATCGCCGAGGTCGCCATCAGGAAGGCGGCGCCGATCAGCGCCGAACGGCGTCGACCAGCCATCCGAGGGTCCACGCCCCGAGGGCGCAGCCGAGCGAGAGAAGAAAGGGCGTCGGGTGGGTGAGCACCGTCGCGGCGAGATAGCTCGTCACCCCGGTGACGAGCGTCAGCGCGGCGGTACGCGGACTCCCCGCTCGGCTGAAGAGCCCGAAGCCGACAGTCACCACCACCCCGGTGCTCCCAAGCGCGGACGCCTGCTCCACGAGCGCGAAGACGCCGTCACTGTTGAGCGCGAGGAACCACGCGAGCAACCCGAAGCCCACCACGCCGGCCCGGGCGATCCGAACTTTGAGGGCCTCATCCTGCACCTTCGCGAGGGGCACGATCAGGTTGTGTGAGAGGAGCCCCGAGGCGACGAGGAGTGTGGAGTCCACCGTCGAGAGGATCGCCGCGATGAGGCCGCCGGCGAAGACGGCGAAGAGCACCGGCGGAAGCGAGTCGCGCGCGATGGTGGGAAGGAGCTGTTCGGGATGGGAGAGGTCAGTCACGAGGGCGCCGGCGAGCAGCGCGATCACCACCGGGATGCTCCCGACGAGCATGTACATCGCGCCCGCGGCGAGCGAGGAGCGCTGCGCGACCGTCGCGGTGCGCGCTGCAATCACGCGGCTGACGATCTCGGTCGCCGTGAGCGAGCCGATCACCGGGATCGCCCAGGCCTCCACCGCGAGCCAGACCGGCCCCGCCGCCGCGGGTGTGAGGTTGACCCGATCGGTCGTCGCGAGGAGGTGCACGGCCTCCGCCGGGCCCCCGACGCGGTGTACGACGGCCACGAGCGTGATCACGAGCCCGACGGTCAGGATGAGGCCCTGCAGGACGTCGGTCACCGCGTCGGCGAGTAACCCGCCGAACATCGAGTAGGCAACGACGAAGACGGCGGCAATGGTGATTCCGACCTCGGGCGTGAGGAGGCTCGCGGTGGCGAGCACCTGCCCGAAGGCGCGAATCTGCGCGCCGGCCCAGAGCACTGAGCTCGGGATGAGCAGGACGGCGGCGAGTCGTTCGACCCCAGAGCCGAAGCGCTGCCGATACAGGTCGGCGAGCGTCGTGAGCCCACGGTTCCAGAGCGGACGTGCGAGCAGCGCGCCCATCAGCACCAGGCAGAGCCCGTATCCGAACGGCTCGGGCGAGGCGAGCGAGAATCCCTCGCCGTAGATCGTGGTCGAGGAGCCGATCACGGTCTCGGCACCGAACCAGGTGGCGAAGAGCGAGAAGGTCGCGAGGGTGTATCCGAGCGACCGTCCGCCGATGAGGTAGTCCGTCTCGGAGCGAATCCGCCTCGAGAGGTAGATGCCGATCCCGAGCTGGACGCACAGGAAGGCGAGCAACGCGCCGAGCGGCGCGGTCACATCGTGTCAGGTGAAGGGCATGCCGTCATGCGGTGGGAATCTGGCCCCATCCGTCGGAGCCGAACAGGTCGGCGAGTGCCCTGGCCTCGACCGGCCGCGGCGCCGGGAGCCGGCCGCTCAGATGCGCTGCCATCCCGAGCACCTCGGCGGCGGTGCGGCCCGCGGCGCGCAGCTCGCGGATACCGGTGTCACCCGCCGACTTGCTCAGCTTGCGACCATCGGGATGATGCACCAGCGGATGGTGTAGGACGCGCGGCATCTCGATCCGTCCGAGCATCCGCGCCAGACGGAACTGGCGTCCCGTGGAGGCCAGCAGGTCCTCGCCGCGGATGATGAGGTCGACCCGCTGCTCGAAGTCGTCGACGGTCACCGCAAACTGGTAGGTGAACTGCCCGTGGCGGTCGCGCACGAGCAGGTCGCCCACGTCCACGGCGGGCCGCTGCGTCTGCGGACCGAGCCGCAGGTCGTCGAAGGACTCGAGGCCATCGGCGATCGTCACGCGGCGCGCCGGCGTCTCGTCAGGCGGCACCCCGGCGGTGCGGCAGGTGCCGGGATAGCGCGGCTCGGTACCATCGGCGCCGGGCTGCGCGCGCTCCACGTCCGCGCGGGAACAGCGGCAGGGATACGCGAGGCCGTCCGCCTCGAGTGCGATGAGGCGATCCGCATAGCGCGTGAGATCGTCACTCTGCCGCTGCGCGTGTGGGCCGCGGCGCAGCACCGCGGTGCTGGCCCCGTCGGGGACGAGCCCGAGCCAGTCGAGGTCGTCGAGGATCGACGTCTCGTAGGCGGGACGGCAGCGCCCGCGGTCGTGGTCCTCGATCCGCAGCAGCACGCGGCCGCCGTAGGCGCGCGCGATGCCCCACACCCAGACCGCGTTCACCGCGTGCCCGAGATGCAGGTGGCCGGTGGGGGCGGGCGCGAAGCGCGTGGTGAAGCCGGGTGCGAGCATGGGGCGCAATCTCTCCCCCTCGTGCGCGCCCTGCCATAGGGTCGCCCGCCGCCCTATGTTCGAGTGATGTCCGCCAGCGACCACGTCACCGTCGTCGATGTCGCCCCGCGCGACGGTCTACAGAACGAACCGACCCCGGTTCCGATCGAGACGAAGGTGGCGCTCGTGGATCGGCTCAGCGCGGCCGGATTCCGGACG
Source organism: Gemmatimonadaceae bacterium (assembly GCA_049428925.1). Classification (GTDB taxonomy): domain Bacteria; phylum Gemmatimonadota; class Gemmatimonadetes; order Gemmatimonadales; family Gemmatimonadaceae; genus Pseudogemmatithrix. Next base: position 6,547 of record JBMTAR010000016.1, on the reverse strand, counting down.
ATCGAGGTCACCTCGTTCGTCTCGCCGACCGCCGTCCCGCAGCTCGCCGATGCCGCCGAGGTGATGGCGCGCATCCGGCGCGCGTCCGGCGTGCGGTACGCGGTGCTCACGCCCAACCTCCGCGGCTTCGAGGCGGCCCGCGCCGCGAAGGCCGATAGCATCGTCGTCTTCGGGGCCGCGAGCGAGACCTTCTCGCAGCAGAACATCCGCTGCGGCATCGCGGAGTCGGTCGAGCGGTATGCGCCGGTGATCGCGGCGGCGCGCGCGGCCGGGATCCGCGTGCGCGGGACCGTCTCCTGCGCGTGGGGGTGTCCGTACGAGGGGGAGATCGCTCCCGCGGCCGTCCGGTGGCTCGCCCGGGAGTTCCACCGACTCGGCGTCGATGAGATCTCGATCGCGGACACCATCGGCGTAGGCACCCCCGACGGGATGGAGGAGGTGCTCGATACCGTCCTCGCCGACGTGCCGCTCTCGCGTCTGAACGTTCATCTGCATGACACGCAGGGGCGCGCCCTCGACAACATCGTCGCCTGCCTCGATGTCGGGGTGCGGAGCTTCGATGCGAGCACCGGTGGGGTGGGCGGATGCCCCTTCGCACCGGGCGCCACGGGGAACGTCGCGACTGAGGCGGTGCTCGAGTGCCTCGCTGCCGAAGGGTGTCCGACCGGGATCGATGTCGCGGCGGTCCGCGAGACGGGGCGCTGGCTCCGCGCGCAGCTCGGGCGCTAGTAGCCGAGTCCCACGCGCCGGCGCACGTGACGCCGCGCCGTCATCTCGTCGAGCAGGAAGTGCGCCACGTCCTCCACCGAGATGCGATTGGCACCCTCGGGAAGCTGGTCGTCGAGCCAGCGGTAGATCCCGGTCCGCTCGCCGGGCAGGATGTCCCCGGTGCAGACCATCGTCCACTCGAGCCCACTCGCCTCCATCGCGCGCCAGGCCTGCTTGTGGCGATCGCTGACGCCCTTGAACACGGCGGGGAAGGTCGGTTGGTCGTGGCGGAGCCCGCCGTGGGGGGAGTCGAGGATTCCGCCACCCGCCACGCCGAGCACGCGCGTGACGCCGTGCGCGGCCATCGCGGCGACGATGTTCCGCATCCCCTGCGACTGTGCCTCACCGGGATCCTGGAGCCCCGCGCCACCGAGGCCGGAGAGCACCGCGTCCACGCCGGCGATCGTCGCGGCGACTGCGGTGGGATCGAGGACGTCGCCGGCGAGGACGGTGAGCCCCGCGCGTGGCGCGAGCTTGGCCGGGTCGCGCACGAGCGCACGCACCGTGTGCCCCTCGGCGAGGGCGTACTCGAGGAGGCGGCCGCCGACGCGGCCCGTGGCACCGAAGAGGGCGAGATGCACGGCGGATGTCTGGGGTGAGGGGCGGCGACGGATGGCGCGGATGGCCTGATGAATCGTGCGATACCGTAGGCGTAAGGTGCGAGGTGGGCGCGTGAGGCGGAAGCGTCGCGCCGCCGTGGCATCGCACCGCGACGACCGCACCCAGCGAACCCACCGCACCCTTCGTCGCGCCGCTCATCGGAAGTCGTGGCTCCGCACCGCCTCCTCTCCCGCCCCCGCCTGGAGCGGCGCGAAGGTCTCCGCGCGGATGTTCCAGACGTTCGACTCCACCTGCAGCGTGCCGCGCACCAGGAGGATCGGGCTCCGCACGATGACGTCGCGCTGGCGCTCGTAGACCGCCGGGCGCACCACCACGTTGATCGTCCCCGTCTCGTCCTCGAGCGTGAGGAAGGTGAAGCCCTTTGCGGTGCCGGGGCGTTGCCGGCAGATGACGAGTCCGGCGTGCGCGACGCGCGCGCCGTCGCCCAGTGCGTGGAGCTCGCGCGCGGTGCGGACGTCGTTAGGGCGCAGCAGGTCGCGGAGATGCCGTAACGGATGCCCGGCGAGCGAGAGTCCGGTGAGCCGATAGTCCGCCGCGGTGAGCTCCGGTGGGGCGAAGGCGGGGAGGTGCATCGGTGGCGGCGCCTCGGGGAAGAGCGCGAACGGCCCCCAGCCGCCGCGCTCGGCCTCGAGCACGCGCCAGAGTGCCACGCGTCGTCGGCGGGCCGGCGGTTCCTCGGTCACGAAGGCGTCGAACGCCCCCGCCTCCGCGAGCGCGCGCAGGGCGCGCCGGTCGAGCCGCGTCCGGTCCACGAAATCAGCGATGGAGGCGAAGGGGGGGGCGCTGCGTACCGCCGCGAGTGCCATCTCAAACCGTGCCTTGGCGTGCGCGCCGAGCCCATGTACCGCGCGGAGTCCGAGCCGTACCGCGGGTGCGGCGTGCGGACCGTCGCCGGGCTCGAGCGTGTGGTCCCACACACTCCGCGTCACATCCACCGGGCGCACCCGCACGCCGTGGCGCTGTGCGTCCTCGATGAGCGTCCCCGGGGCGTAGAACCCCATCGGCTGCGCGTTGAGCATCGCGCAGAGGAACTCCGGCGCGTAGTAGTGCCGGAGATACGCGCTCGCGTACACCAGGAGCGCGAAGCTCGCCGCGTGGCTCTCGGGGAAGCCGTAGTCGGCGAAGGCGTGGATCTGGTCGTAGATGCGCTGCGCGACGTCGGCGGGAATCCCGTTGCGTGCCATCCCGTCGATCATCCGCTGTGCGATCGCCGACATCCGCTCGCGGCTCCGCTTGTGCCCCATCGCCTTGCGGAGCTGGTCGGCCTCCCCCGGCGTGAACCCCGCCGCCGCGATCGCCACCTGCATCCCCTGCTCCTGAAAGAGCGGCACGCCGAGCGTGCGCCGCAGGATCGGCTCGAGCGCGGGGTGCGGATAGGTGACCGGCTCGGTCCCGGCGCGCCGTCGCAGGTACGGGTGCACCATCGCCCCCTGGATCGGGCCGGGGCGGATGAGCGCGACCTCCACCACGAGGTCGTAGAAGGCGCGCGGCCGGAGGCGGGGCAGTGTGTTCATCTGCGCGCGACTCTCCACCTGGAAGACGCCCACGGTGTCGGCGCGGCAGAGGTCGTCGTACACCGCGGGGTCGGCACAGTCGAGCTGGCCGAGGTCGATCGTCACACCGCGCGTACGTCGCACCGCGGCGAGACAATCCTGTAGTACGGTCAGGATTCCGAGGCCGAGGAGGTCGATCTTCACGAGCCCCACGGGATCGAGGTCGTCCTTCTCCCATTGGATGACGGTCCGGTCCTCCATGCTCGCCGGCTCGATCGGCACCACCGTGTGCAGCGGCTCCGCGGTGAGCACGAAGCCTCCCACATGGATGCCGCGGTGCCGCGGCGCGCCGTGGAGCTGCGCGACGATCGCGTCGACGTGCGGGGGACGTGCCTCGCGCCCGTCGTATCCCTCGCGCGACCGCGCTGCGGTACTCGCGTCGCCCGCACGCGCATCGCGCGTGTCGCCCGCGCGCTTGGAGTAGTTCGCCGGTCCGAGTGCGTCGCACGCCCCGTAGGCGTGGCGCGGCGTCGCCTCCGCCAGCGCCGTCGCCTGCTGCGGCGAGAGTCCGAGCACGCGCGCTGCGTCGCGCACCGCGCTCCGCCCCCGCCAGGTGATGTGCTCGCAGACCATCGCCGCGTGCTCGCGCCCGTAGCGCGCATACACGTACTGCAGCACGCGCTCCCGCTCGCGGTGGGCGAAGTCGATGTCGATGTCGGGCGCCTCGCTCCGCTCCTCGCTCAGGAAACGCTCGAAGAGGAGCTCGAGCGCGATGGGGTCGACGGCGGTGATGCCGAGGCAGTAGCAGACGGCGCTGTTCGCTGCGGAGCCGCGCCCCTGGCAGAGGATCCCCTCCCGCCGCGCGAACCGCACGATGTCCCAGACGATCAGGAAGTAGCCGGCGAGCCCGAGTCGCGCGATGAGTGCGAGCTCGTGCGCGAGCTGCCGGTCGTGGCGCGCGGTGCGGCGTGCGCCCCAGCGCTCGGTCGCCCCCGTCTCGACGAGCTGGGCGAGGTACGCGTCCTCGCCGACGCCCGGCGGGAGCGGGAAGTGCGGGAGCCGCGGCCGCAGCGTCTCGAGCCGGAAGGCGCAGCGCTCGGCGATCGCCACTGTGGCGTCGAGCCCCGCCTCGCGCCCGCGCCATCGCGCCGCGAGCTGGGCGCGTCCCTTGAGATGCCACTCGGCGTTCGGTCGCAGCCGTGTTCCCATCTCGTCGAGCGTCGCGCCGTGGCGCAGCGCGCAGAGCACGTCGTGCGCACGCCGCTGCTCCGGCGTGGCGTAGTGCACGTCATTGGTGACGACCCACGGGACACCGACCTGCGCGGCGAGTGGAATCAGTTCGCGCACGAGGGCGCGCTCTTCCGCGAGTGCGTGGTCCCAGCATTCGATCGCGATGCGCCGACCGAAGGCGTCGGTGAGCGTCCCCGCCGCCTCGCGCGCCGCGCGGGCGGCGCCGTCCGCCGGCAGCCGCCCGTCGGCGCCGCGGGCAAGGCGCCGTGGCCCCCCGCCGCGGGGGCCACCGCTCAGGGCGAACAGCCCGTCGGTGTGCGCCGTGAGCTGGTCGAGCGTGACGCGCGGCTCGCCGCGCGGATGGTCGAGACGCGCCCGCGTGATCAGCGTGCAGAGATGGCCCCATCCCTCCCGCGTCTCCGCGAGGCAGACGAGATGGGTGCGGAGACGCGGGACCTGGTCCTCGCCGCACACCACACCCGGAATCACCCCCGCGCGTTCGAGTCCTCGCGGTAGCGGCACGTCGACGGTGAGTTCGGCGCCGAGGATCCCCGGGAGTCCGGTGGTCCGCACGGCGGTCGCGAAGCGCACCGCCCCACCGAGGTCGTCGTGGTCGGTGAGCGCGAGTGCGGCGAGCCCGAGCGCCTGCGCACGCGCGACGAGTGCTTCTGGCTCTGACGCGCCGTCGAGGAGCGAGAAGGTGGAGTGGCAGTGCAGTTCGGCGTATCCCGGGCGCGTGTGCATCGCGGCGGCTCAGTCGTCCCAGCCCTGCAGCCACCACCCCGTCGCGTCCCGGTAGCAGAGGAGGGTGCCGCCCGCGTCGGTGCCTGCGTCGGTGCGGCAGCGCCAGTAGTCGCGTGCGAACGGCGTGGGCTGCCACCAGTCGCCTGAGAGTCGTTCAGGGCCCTCGGCGCGCGCGATGTGCCGTCGGTCGCCACGCCAGCGGATCTCCTGCGGCGTGCCGGTGGCGTCGACCGTCACGGTGATGCGTTCGGGTGGATCGAGGAGGCGCCGGGCGACGGGGGCCGGCCCAGCGGCCGCGATCGCGGGCGCACCCACGGGTGCACTTATGGGTGCCGGCGACGGCGACGGCATGGTGGTCGTAGTGTCGGGTGGCGGTGGCGCGACGACCGTCTCGATCGCCTCCCAGGCACCCGCCCGCTCCGGGGCGTGCGAATCGCGCGGTGCCGGGCGCACGACCGCCGCCGTCCCGAAGGCGGCGCGCAGGCGGGCGAGCGCCGCCTCCGCGGCCGCGGGATCGCGCCACGCCGGTGCGAGGAGATCGCCCTGTTCGACGGGTGCCGTCGCCACGCGCGCGATGCGCACCTCCACGGCGCACACCGGGCCGTCGAGCGGCCAGGCATCGAGCAGGGCGCGGCACCGCTCGAAGAGCGGGGCCGCGCGGGCGATCGGCGCGGCGGGGCGGACCTCGCGTGTCACGCGGCGCGGCCGCTCACCGTCGAGCGTGAGGGTGAGGGCCACCGCTGCCACGGCGCGCCCCTCGGCTGCGAGCGCCCGGACGAGGCGGTCGAGCGCGGCCCGCACCACGAAGAGGAGCGGCTCCGTCGTCGGGACCGGGGCGGGGAGATCGTGCGTGACGACGTGCGGATCATCGGGGCGCGCGAGCGTCGCCCGTCGGGGATCATCGCCGCGCGCGAGGCGCCACGCACCGAGGCCCTCCGCCCCCCAGCGGCGCTCGACGTCCCGCGGCGCGAGGGCGGCAAGCGCCCCCACGGTCCGGAGGCCGAGCGCAGTGAGGGTGGTCCGCAGCTCATCGTCCATTGGGAGGAGGGCGAGTGGCACCGCCGCGAGATATGTGGCGTCACCCCCGGGGGCGAGGTGGAGCGGCGCGCCGACGGCACGGGCGCTCCAGGTGGCGGCACGCGCCGCCACGGCGGTATCGGCGACCGCGACGCGCGCGTGCGGATGCCAGGCGCGCGCCAAGGCGAGGAGCAGCGTGGCGAGCGCCCCCTCGCCGCCGAGCCCATCGAAGCCCTGCGCACCGACCCACCAGAGCCCCGGGGCGTCGGCCACCGGCGTCACCTGCGGACTCGCGGCGAGGAAGGCCGCACTCGCCCGCGCTGTCTCGCGCGCGAGCGCGGCCTCATCCCACGGCAGCACCTGGAGCGGGGCGCAGGCGGTGCGCGCCTGCGGGAGTGTCATCCCTGGGCGCACGCCGTGACGCGCGGCGGTCGCCGTGGCCGCGCGCACCCGGCTGCCGTGGATGAGGGCAATCGGCTGCGCATCCCATGGCGCCACCACGCGCGCCGCCTCGGTTCCCGCCTCGGGCACCGTGCGGGAACCCCCTGTGCCCTCAGCGTCCCGGGAAGCGGGGCTGCGCGGCGCGTCCGGCGCGGCCCCGGGTGGAGTTGCCCCGTCCGGCGCGAGCCCCGCCGCGGCGCTCGGGAATCTCGGGGTGCGCCCACAGGCGCGGG
>JBMTAR010000015.1:0-17877 GCA_049428925.1 Gemmatimonadaceae bacterium | reverse complement strand
TCTGCTTCTTCGCCTTCACCCTGCTCTACGTCGCCCTCGTGCGCGCCCGGGTGGCCTACGCCGCCGAACGGGATGCCCTCGAGGACGCGGCGCGGGGCTGACCGCGCGAGCGCCGACCGATGCCTGACAACGCGATCTATTACCGCCTCGCCTACGCCGCGACGCTCCTCCTCTACGCGGGATACGCGCTCTCGCTCGCCTGGCGTCGCGCCCGGCTCGCGCGTCGGCGCGGGGGGGACGTGTGATCCATCCCTGGAAGGATCTCACCCCGGGCCCGAATCCCCCGGAGATCGTCACCGCGGTCATCGAGATCCCGCAGGGGGCGCGCAACAAGTACGAGCTCGACAAGGAGTCGGGCCTCTTCCGGCTCGACCGCGTCCTCTACTCCGCGGTGCATTACCCGGGCGACTACGGGCTCATCCCGCGCACGCTCCACGAGGACAACGATCCCCTCGACGTCCTCGTGATGATCAAGGAGCCGACCTTTACCGGCTGCCTCATCGACGTGCGGCCGATCGGCGTGCTGACGATGCTCGACAAGGGAGAGCCCGACGACAAGATCCTCGCGGTCCCCTGCGATGATCCCGCGCACGGCGAGTACTTCGATATCGCCGACATCCCCCAGCACACACTGCGCGAGATCGAGCACTTCTTCGCGGTCTACAAGGACCTCGAGGGGAAGCGGGTCGAGCTGCGCGGCTGGGAGAAGTCCGACGTGGCGATGCGGATCATCACGGAGAGCATCGACCGCTATGCGGCCCACTATCTCTCGGAAGGACCCTGAGACTCAGTCCGTGGTCGGAATGAGCCGCCCGTACCCGCCGCGGAAGTAGAGGAGCGGGCCCGCCTCCCCCAGCGTCGCCTCGTGCACCTCGCCGACGACGATGCGGTGGTCCCCGCCCGGATACGTCGCGGTGACGCGGCACTCGAGCCGCGCGAGCACGCCGTCGAGCAGCGGCACCTCGTCCAAGCCGCGCACGATCGCGAGCCCCGCGAAGCGGTCGGTCTCACTCGACGCGAACCGGCGGGACAGCGCCGTCTGCGATTCGGCGAGGATATGCACGGCAAAGGCTGCGCCGGTCGTGAGCGCCGGCACCGCGGAGGCGTCGTCGTCCACGCAGACGAGGATCAGCGGCGGCGCGAGGGAGACGGAGGTGAAGGCGGTGGCCGTCATCCCGAGGTCGGTGCCGTCGGCCGCGCGGGTGGTCAGCACGGTGACACCGGAGGCGAATCGGCCGAGGGCCGCGCGGAAGGTCGTGGGGTCGATCGGGGCCATCGTGCTTATATGGATCGGAGAAGCGCGACAGCGACGGCGATGGTCGCCCCGCCCGCGGTCGCACCGAGGTTCACAAGATCGTTGGTCATCCACCGCCAGCCGGCGGCGTGATCGGTGAATGCGTCGCAGTGGCGGGGCCGTTCCCCGATCGTGCCGCACCGTGGGCAGCGCCGTCGGCCCTGCACGGTCGCGCCGAGCGCGCTGTCGAGGAGGGCACCGAGGAAGCCGGCCGTCGTGACGACGAGCACGCCGGCGACGCCGGTCGATGGCACGAGCCAGGGCGTGGCGGTCGCGGTGACCGCGGCCCCGGCGAGGGCCGCGATGGTCCCGGCAACGGTCACGCCGCCGGACAGCCCCGGCGGGAGCGAATGGCCGGAGAACAGGTGACGTGGCGACCCACCGATCCGGGTGCCGACCTCCGTCGCCCAGGTGTCGGCCGCGGCGGTGGCGAGGGCTCCAAGCGCGGCGAGGCGGATTGCGGGGTGCTCGCCGGCGGTCAGCAGCGCGGCGAAGACGCCACCGTTCGCGAGCACCTGCAGTGCGGTCCGGCGCCCGCCGTCGGGGATGATGTCACCCGTGCGGCGTGCCTTCTCCGCCCGCCCCCACCGACTGAGCGCGGTCGCGAGCACGAAATAGATCACGAGGACGGCACCCCAGCCCCAGCCGGCCCGGACCGCGAGTGCCCCGACGACGATCGCGGCACCCTGGCCGGAGACCGAGAGGCTCCCGGCGCGTCCGGCCACCAGGGCGATGCCCGCCGCAATCGCGGCGCCCCGCCACAGGCGGTCGATCACAGGGGGCGGGTGGTCCGGTCGGTTTCGAGCATCGCGACCATCCGCGCGCGGAGTGTCTCTGGGGCGCGGAGCGCGTCCCCGATGGCGCGGAGCCGCTCGCGATACGTGGCGAAGGTGCGCAGCCAAGCGGCGCAGGCCGCGCACTCACGTGCGTGCGCCACGTCGGTGCGGCCGTGATCGGAACTCGACGCGGCCAGCGCGGCGTCGGCCGCGAGCCGGAAGGTCTGGCAGGCCGCGGGGGGATCCTGCGGTGAGGGCATCGCTTCGGCGGAAGGGGGGGGATCCGACGCGCGGGACCGCTGAGACGGATTGCCTCGGTCACGGAGCCCTCGATCGGTCCTTCCATCAGCGCAAACGCACGACGGCGCTATTTCGTGCCGTCCCACCGAGGGCCCGAGGCGGTTAGCTTGCCCGCCAGTCCCTCTCCACCGATTCCCCGCGTATGGCTGACCTCGTCGATCCCGTCGTGCCGCTGATGCTCCTCGAGGCCGTCCGGGTCGTCGACACCCCGGACGACGACTTCGAGATTGAGTTTGTCGAGGAGCTCCGCACCAAGCGGCTCGGCCTCAGCGACACCGTCCGGAACCAGATTCGCCGATACGAGGAGGCGGTCCGTCGGGGGCAGGGGGTCAGCTTCGATGAGGCGAACGGAATCGCCCGGCTCGTCGGCCGGCGCCCCGACGCGGAGGCCGTCTTCCGCGAGGCGGGGCGTCGCCTCGCGCGCGTCGCCTATGGTCGCATCAGCGCCCCGGTGCGCTGGTTCCTGCGGCTCATGCCGGGCCTGCTGGCCCGCCCGCTCGCCCTTCGGCAGGTTCGACGGATGGCGCGGCGGTACCTCGGAGATGGGGTGCGCCGGGTGGGCGCGACGATCTCCACCGAGGCGAGTCGGTCCGTCAGCTTCGACGTGGCGCCGCGGAGTGGCGGCTGTGCCTTCCACGAGTCGACGTTGCGGGAATTCATCCAGCAGTGCCTCGGTGCCGTCGGCGCCGTCGAGCACGTCCGCTGCCGCGGTCGGCAGGAGGGCGCGTGCGAGTGGCGCGCCGAATGGCGCGCGATCCGGTAATCGATGTTCGGTGATTCCTGCCCGATGATCTGCGAATCCTCTCGCCCACGATGACCCGATGACCCTCGCTCCCGAGACCCTCCCGGCCATTCAAGGCGCCCTCCGCGATGCCGGGCTCGACGGCTGGCTCCTCTACGACTTCCGTGGCGCGAATCCCGTCGCGGCCTCCCTCCTCGGCTTCGAGGGGATGGTGACGCGTCGCGTCTTCGTCTGGATTCCGGCGTCCGGCGATCCCGTCGCGGTCACCCACGCCATCGAGCAGGGGCCTTGGCGTGCGTGGCCGGCGGCGTGGGGGAAGATCGTGTACAGCGCGTGGGGAGCGTTCGAGGCGGCGCTCCCACCCCTCGTCGGCGGGCGTCGCATCGCGATGGAGTACTCCCCGGGCGATGCTGTCCCGGTGGTCGATCGTGTGCCCGCGGGCGTCCTCGACCTCGTCCGGGCGAGCGGTGCCGAGGTGGTCACGAGCGCCGAACTCGTGACGCGCTTCTTCGCGGTCTGGAGTGACGCGGAGATCGCCTCGCATCATCGGAACGCGGAGGCGCTCCGCGAGGTCGCGCACGCGGCCTTTGCGCGGATCGGCGCGGCGGTGCGCGCGGGCACCCCGATCCACGAGCACGAGGTCGCCGCCTGGATCCGCGAGGAGTTCGGTCGTCGCGGGCTCGACGTCGACCACGGCCCGATCGTCGCGGCGACCGAGCACGCCGCCGACCCGCACTATGAGCCGTCCGCCGCCTGGCCCCGGGCCTTCCGCGAGGGCGACGTCGTGCTGATCGACCTCTTCGCGACGACCGCGGGGGCGCCGGGGATGTGGGCCGACCAGACCTGGATGGCGAGCCTCGGCGCGCCCACGGCGCGGGCGCTCGAGGTGTGGGCGGCGATCCGGGACGCGCGGGACGCCGCGATCGCGACCCTTCGGCAGCGGCTCGCCTCGGGGACACCGGTGCGGGGCGGCGAGGCGGACGACGCCGCGCGTGCCGTCATTATGGCGCGCGGGTTCGGGGCGGCGTTCACGCACCGGACGGGGCACTCGATCGATGCACGCGGGCTGCACGGGATGGGCCCCAACATCGATAACCTTGAGACGCGCGAGACGCGCACCCTCCTCCCGGGCGTCGGCTTCTCGATCGAGCCGGGGATCTACCTGCGCGGCGAGATCGGGATGCGGACCGAGGTGAATGCGTACGTCGACCGCGACGGGACGCTCGTCGTGACGCCCGCGCAGATCCAGCACGACCTCATCGTGATCTGAGGCATCCGGTCGGTTGCGTCATCGACGCGCCGGACCGGATGCCGGTCCGGTCGGTCAGGCGCCGCCGAGCGGCACGAAGCGGTCGAGCACCATCGCCGCGAAGAGGAGCGCGAGGTAGAGCAAGGAGTAGCCGTAGACCCACCACGCCGGCTTCGCGAACTCGACCGCGCGACGCACGCGCCACACGCCGTGGAGGAGGACGCCGCCGAGCACGAGCGCGAGCGCCAGATAAACCGGGCCGAAGGCACCGAAGGCGACCGGCAGGATCGTCAGCGCCACGAGGAGGATGGTGTACCACCACATCTGCTCCTTCGTCTCCGTCTCGCCCCAGACCAGGGGGGCCATCGGGACCTTCGCGTTCCCATAGTCGCGCTGCTTGTTGAGCGCGAGCGCCCAGAAGTGCGGCGGCGTCCAGTAGAACACGATGAGGAAGAGGAACCAGGCGGTCAGGTCGAGCTGGTTCGTCACCGCGGCCCATCCGACGAGCGGTGGGAAGGCCCCGGCCGCGCCGCCGATCACAATGTTCTGCGGTGAACTGCGCTTGAGCCACCGCGTGTAGATGAAGACGTAGAAGTAGAAGCCGGCGAGGGCGAGCGCCGCCGTGAGCACGTTCACGAACGTCGCGAGCATCCAGGTCGCCGCGGAGGCGATGCCGACGCCGAAGGCGATGACCGCGGTCGCGTGCATCCGCCCGCTCGGGATGGGGCGGAGCCGCGTCCGCGTCATCACATCGTCGATGTCGCGGTCCAGATACATGTTGACCGCGTTCGCCCCACCGGCCATCAGGTAGCCGCCGAGCATCACGAGGAGCACGGTGGCGAGTCGCGGCGTGCCGGCCACGTACATCGGCGCGACGGTGGTCACGAGGAGGAGCGAGATGATCCGCGGCTTTGTGAGCGAGACGAGGTCGCTCCAGAGGGTGCGCGGCGCCTCGGCGACGGGCGCGGTCACGAGCGCACCTCGCCGGGCGCGGTGGGGAGTTCGACCTCGATGACCGGCGGACGGACGGCGGCGCGCCACGCGAGGATGAGCGTGAGCACGAGCGCCGCCGCAGGAACGAGCGCGAAGCCCCACTCGCGCGCGGAGCGGGCCGACGCGGCGGCGAGCACTCGGCGCGTCGACTGCAGGATGCGGAACTGCGCGACGAGGGCGGCGAGGATCGCGGCCCAGAAGAGGAGTGTGACGACGAGCTGGAGCATCGGTGAAGTATCACCGATGGCCCTCCCCCGAGGGAGCCCCGCGTCGTAGCTTCGCGGGATGACCACCCCTTCGACCCCCGGCCTCGAGCGTCGGCTCGGCCTCTGGAGCGCCATCGCCGTCGTCATCGGCGTGACCATCGGCTCCGGGATTTTCCGGTCCCCCGCCGGCATCGCCGACAAGCTCCCTGGCCCGCTGCCGATGCTCTCGGCGTGGGTCGTCGGCGGGATCCTCGCGATCTGCGGGGCGCTCACGCTCGCCGAGATCGCGAGCGCGCTCCCCGCCACCGGCGGGATCTACGTCTTCCTCCGTGAGGGGTGGGGCCGCGCGACGGCGTTCGTCTTCGGGTGGGGGCAGTTCGCGATGATCCGCGCGGCCTCCCTCGGCGCGATCTCGATCACCTGCGCCGAGTACTTCTGGCGGGTCCGTACCGGGGCATCGCCGACCGACGCCGACGCGATGACGGTGCGCTACCTCGCGGCGGGGGCGATCCTGACCACGGCGGTCTTCAACGTGGTGGGCGTCCGGGTCGGGTCGGCGTTCACCAACTTGACGGTGCTGGCGAAATACGGCGGCCTGCTCTTCATCGTCCTCGTCGCCTTCGCGATGGGGCTCCCTGCCACCGGGGGTGGGCACTACCTCCCTGCCGCGCCGGCGGGGAGCTTTCATTGGTCCGCGTTCGGGCTTGCGATGGTGAGCACCCTCTGGGCGTTCGACGGCTGGGCCGATGTCGCCTACAACGGGGGGGAGGTGCGGGATCCGCAGCGGAACCTGCCCCGGGCGCTCATCGGCGGTACCCTGCTGGTCATCGCGATCTACCTGTTGGCGAACCTCGCCTACCTCGCCGTGTTGCCGATCGAGGAGATCCGGGTCTCGAAGCTTGTGGCGGCGGACGTCGCGCAGCGGGTGATCGGGCCGGCGGGGGTGGGATTCGTCGCCGTGACGGTGATGGTCTCCACCTTCGGGTCCCTCAATACCGTGCTGCTGACGAGCCCCCGGATCTTCTTCGCGATGGCAGAGGACGGGCTCTTCTTCCGGTCGGTGGCGGCGGTCCATCCGCGGTTCGGGACGCCGTGGGTGGCGATCCTGATGACGGCGATGCTCGGGGCGGTCTTCGTGCTCCTCCGGAGCTTCGAGCAGCTCGCGGATGCCTTCGTGACCGCCTTCCTACCGTTCTACTTCCTCGCGGTGGCGGCAATCTTCCGCCTGCGGGGTCGGCCGGACTACCGCCCCACGTTCCGGTGCCCCGGGTACCCGGTCGTGCCGCTGCTCTTCATGGCGTCCGTGCTCTATCTCCTGGGGAACGCGGTGGTGCAGGAGTCGAGCCGGTGGTCGACCCTCGCCGTCTTCGGGGTTTGTTTGGCGGGAGTGCCGCTCTATTACCTGACCGTCGGGCGTGAGCGCAGCTGACCACAGGCCTGGATTCCCGGGGCGTCGTGTCACGGGGGCGTCTCGGGACGGACTCAGCGCCTCTGGGTGGTTGGACTCCCGAGGGGGCCGGGGCTACATTAGTTGTGCTGGACCCCCTAGTCGAAACCCCTAGTGAGGACCTCCCATGTTCCGTAGTCTCCGCTCACTGACCCTGGTCGGGGCGCTCGCCCTGCTCGGGTCGCTCTGGTCCACCGACGCGGCAGCGCAGGTGACCACGGGCTCCATGCGCGGGTCGGTCGCCGATTCGTCGGGCAATGCCCTCGAGGGCGTGCGCGTCACCGCGACCCACCGTCCGTCCGGGACCGTGTACCAGGGGACGACCCGTGCCGACGGCCGGTTCATCCTCCCCGGCCTCCGCGTTGGTGGCCCGTACACCGTCGAGGCGACCCGCATCGGCTTCGCGAAGCAGTCGCGCGATGGCCTCTCGGTGGGTCTCGGTGTCTCGACCGACGTCCAGTTCAAGCTCGGCGCGATCGCGACGCAGCTCTCGTCGGTCACGGTGACCTCGACGGGCGGCGAGATCAGCGCCACCCGCACCGGCGCGGCGACCACGGTCCCGCAGGTCGCGCTGCAGCAGCTGCCGACCATCTCGCGCCGCATCGACGACTTCACCCGCCTCACCCCGCAGGCGAGCGGCTCGTCGTTCGCGGGCGTCGACAACCGCCTGAACAACATCATGGTGGACGGCGCCTACTTCAACAACTCGTTCGGCCTCGGTGGGCAGCCGGGTGACCGCACCGGTGTCGCGCCGATCTCAATCGACGCGATCGAGGCGATCCAGGTCAGCATCGCGCCGTTCGACGTCCGTCAGGGCAACTTTGTCGGCGCGGCGGTCAACACCGTCACGAAGTCGGGAACCAACGACCTCTCGGGGTCGCTCTACTACATCGCCCGTGACCAGGATCTCGTCGGCACGCGGCTCGGCGGGGCGAAGTTCAACCCCGGCATCTTCCAGTTCAGCCAGGTCGGCGGCCGCCTCGGCGGTGCGATCATCCCGAACAAGCTCTTTTACTTCGTTTCGTACGAGACCGACGGCCTGACGGAGCCGGGCACCACGTTCCGCGCGGCCGAACCCGGTGAGGCGACCGGCGGGCAGGTGACCCGTGTTCGGCGGACGGCGATGGACTCGTTGAGCGCGTTCCTGCAGGACCAGTTCGGCTACGCCACCGGTCCCTATCAGGGCTACGACCACGAGACGCCGTCGACCCGCCTTACCGCGAAGCTCGACTACGCGTTCAGCGACCGGAACAAGTTCTCCCTCCGCTACACCGTCCTCGATTCGAAGACCGACGTCCTCGTCTCGAGCTCGTCGTCGCTCGGCTTCGGCGGGAGCCGTCGGTCGAGCCTTACGGCACTGAACTTCCAGAACTCCAACTATCAGATTCTGGAGAACCGGAAGTCGCTCGTGGGTGAGTGGAATTCGGTCATCAGCGACCGGATGTCGAACAACATGATCATCGGCTACGACTACAGCGATGAGAGCCGTTCGGTGCGTGGGTCGGGCGATATCTTCCCGTTCGTCGACATCCTCGACGCGGGCACCGTCTACACCTCGTTCGGCTTCGAGCCCTTCACGCCGAACAACGAGCTCCGCTACACCAGCTACCAGTTTCAGGACAACTTCACGATCTACGGTGACCGCCACGACCAGACCTTTGGCGTGAGCATCGAGAAGTACAACTCGGAGAACGTGTTCTTCCCGGGGTCGCAGAGCGTGTACGTGTACAACTCGCTCGCCGACTGGTACACCGACGCGAATGACTACATCGCGAACCCGTCCCGGACGACGTCGCCGATCAACCTCCGGCGCTTCCAGGTCCGCTACGCGAACCAGCCTGGGCAGGAGAAGCCGATTCAGCCGCTCGACGTGATCTTCGCGGGCGTCTATGCGCAGGATGAGTGGCGTGCGTCCCGGAACCTCACGATGACCTTCGGCCTGCGTGTCGAGGCCCCGAAGTTCGGCGAGACCGGGTTCACGAATGCGCAGGCGAACAGCTACATCTTCCGCGACGAGACCGGCGCCCCGGTGCAGTACCAGACCCAGAAGCTCCCGGACCCGAACCTCCTCTACTCGCCGCGCTTCGGCTTCAACTGGGACGTCGACGGCGACGGCACCACGCAGGTCCGCGGGGGCACCGGCATCTTCACGGGCCGCCCCGCCTACGTCTGGGTCTCCAACCAGATCGGCAACAACGGCGTGCTCACGGGCTTCCAGCAGTTCGACAATGTGAATACCCGCCCGTTCAACCCGGATCCGAACGCGTACAAGCCGACGGACGTCACCGGTGCGCCGGCGGCGTCGTACGAGCTCGCCCTCACCGACCCGAACTTCAAGTTCCCGCAGGTGTGGCGCACCAACCTCGCCGTCGACCGGAAGCTCCCGTACGGGATGGTCGGCACCGTCGAGTGGATGATGGGCCAGGACGTGAACGGCATCTACTACATCGATGCCAACCTGTCGAACCCGGACGGCAACTTCACCGGTCCGGATCGCCGCCCGCGCTGGTCGGTCGACGATTGCCCGACGGTGTCCGGCACGCAGCAGCGCATCAACTGCAACGTCACGAGCGCGATCGTCCTGAAGAACCAGGATGTCGGTCGCTCGTACAACTTCGCGGCGTCGCTTGAGAAGTCGTTCGCGAACGGCCTCTTCGCGAAGGCCGCGTACGCCTACGGCGTGTCGCGGAACACCGTCGACGCCGGCTCGATCGCGTTCGGCTCGTGGAACGGCAACCCGCACTCCACCACCCCGAACAACCCTGGGGTCGGCTTCTCCAGCACGACGCAGGGCCACCGCGCCTTCCTGACGATGGCCTACACCCGCCAGTTCTTCCCGATCGGCGCCACCGGCATCTCGTTCTTCCTCGAGAGCCGGACCGGCGGCAACGGGTCGTACACCTACTCCGGTGACATGAACGGCGACGGCGGCACCGGGAACGACCTCATCTACATCCCGAAGGACGCGACCGAGACGATCTTCCTCCCGATCACCGGCTCCACCCCCTTCACCGCGCAGCAGCAGACCGAGGCCTGGGAGAAGTACATCGCGCAGGACCGCTATCTCCGGAACCGCCGTGGCCAGTACGCCGAGCGTGGCGGGGTGCTCCTCCCGATGTTCACCCGGATGGACGTGAGCGTCACCCAGGACATCGGCCGGACGATCGCTGGGAAGCCGAACAAGCTTCAGCTCCGCATGGACATCCTGAACTTCACCAACCTGATCAACTCGGATTGGGGCCGCTTCCGGACGTTCACCTCCTCCCAGCCCCTCGTCCCGGCCGGCGTCAACGCCGCGGGGCAGCCGCAGTTCCGCTTCCGGACCATCGGGGGCAACCTGCTAAGCCAGAGCTGGCAGAAGACCTTCGGCACCGCCGACGTCTGGCGGATGCAGATCGGGGCGCGTTACATCTTCAACTGACCGATCGCTCCAGGAAGTGACGACGCCCCGGGGAGCCTTGGCTCCCCGGGGCGTCGTGCATCAGTCAGGTTGTGACAATCGACTCCGTGGAGGCGCGAACGTGGGGGGCCGGTTCTCGTCCCTCGCGTCTCGGCGCCGGTCAGAACACCGAGAACTTGATGTACTTCCGCGGGTTGCGCTGGAAGTCCGCCGTCAGCGAGTCGAGCCGCTGCAGGAGCGCACGCGTGTCGCGGTACATCCCGGGGTCGTTGAGCAGGAGACCGGCGCTCCCCTGACCGGCCTCGAGCTTCTTGAGGACGGCATCGAGGTTCGCGGCCGTCGTCCGCAGGTCCGCCCCGAGCGCCGCCATATTCGTCGACAGGTCGCCGACCGCCCGGAGGGTCGAGTCCACCTGCGCCGAGTCCACCGCGCCCGCGACCCGGCGCACCGCCTGCTGGGTCCGCGTCAGCTCCCGGGACTGCTCAGTCGCGACGCGGTCGAGCGTCTCGATCAGGTCGTGCGCCGAAGCGACCGTCGCGCGGAGCTCGGCGAGCCCCTTGGCATCGACCAGCTCGCTCCGAAGCGCCGCGGTCAGGGCCCCGATGTCGCGGCTGATCGTGTCGACCTTGCCGAGGATCTCGCCGATGCCGACGGAGGGCGGGCCAGCCGGGATGGTGTCCCCGGGGGCGAAGTGCTCATCGGTGACCTGGGACGGATGGAGGGTCACCATCATGTCGCCGAAGACCCCGTTCGGGGCGACCTTCGAGGTCGTGCCGAGCGGCACCTCGTACCGGTTATAGATGCGCATCCCGACGACGAGCTTCCCGTCGCGGCGGATGTCGGTCGTGGACACATAGCCCACCGACACCCCCGAGAGCATCACCGGCTGCCCCTGACGGAGGCCGGAGCCCCAGTCGTACACACTGTAGACCTCGTACCCCGGCAGCAGTCCGCCCCGGGCGAGGTAGAGGGAGCCGACGACGCCCAGCCCGACAGCGGCCGTCGCCACGATGCCCACGAGGACTTCGTCACGTCGCTTCATGCCTGAAGATAGGGTGCGAGGAGGACGGCGGTGGTGGCATCGAGGATCAGGATCGCGATCGAGGTGATGACGACCGCTCGGGCGGTGCTCTTGCCGACCCCCTCCGCGCCGCCGAAGGTCTTGTAGCCCTCGAAGGTGCAGAGGAAGGCGATCGCCCCGCCGAAGAGCGTGGCCTTGATCAGGCTGTAGGTCACCTGGAACTGATCGTAGCCGAGGCGCACCCCTTCGAGGAACTGGGCAAGTTGCACGTCGGCGACGAGCACCGACGAGAGCATCCCGGCAAGCACGCCCGCAACATCGGCGAAGATCGTCAGAATCGGCAGCATCACGATCGCCGCGATGAGCCGGGGCACCACGAGGTAGGCGACGGGATCGAAGGCGAGGGTCTCCAGCGCGTCGATCTGCTCCGTGACGCGCATCGTTGCGATCTCAGCTGTCATCTTCGCGCCGACCCGCCCCGCCAGCACGAGGCCGGTCAGGAGTGGCCCCGTCTCGAGGATGACGATCTGACGCGTCGAGAGTCCGACGATGGAGAGCTGGATCCCCGGGAAGAGCTGATAGCGAATCTGGATGGCGATGACGCCGCCGATGAAGGCGGCCACCATGATGGTCAGCGGGAGCGAGTCGACCCCGATGGCCCGCATCTGGTGGAAGACCTCCCGGCGCCAGGTGCGCCCCTCGCGCAGCGCGCGGCGGATCTCGCCGACGAAGAGCACACGGGCGCCGATCCCCCCGAGGAGCTCGAGCGCCCGATGGCCCATCCATCGGAAGAAGCGGAGCCCCCCCGCCTGGACGACGGGGAAGGTCTCGGTCGGGCGCTCGGTCAGGTCAGGTGCGGACACGGGAGAGGAGAATCGAGCCGATGACGCCGAACACGGCGCCCGGAATCCACGCGGCGAGCTCGGGCTGGACGAGCCCCCCGGCACCGATCGCCTGGGTCAGCTGGAGCAGCATGAGGAAGATAACCGTGATGGCGAGGCTGATGCCGATCCCATAGGCAGTTCCCCCGCGCTGGGTGCTCGTCGCGAGCGGGGCCCCGATCAGCATGATGATTACGCAGGTCACCGGGATCGCAATCTTGAGCATCCGTTCCACCCGCAGCTTTCGCACGTCGGTCCCGGAGCGCTCCATCGCCTCAATGAAGCGCCCGAGGTCCCTGAACCCCATCTCCGCCGGCGCCTTGGGATTCGCCATCAGCCCGCTCGGCGGCTCCCGGAAGGCCGCGTCCCGCAGCGAATCGAAGGCGAAGGTGAGATTTGAGAGGGAATCGGGGAGGACGTGCATGACGCCGTCGCGCAGCACCCAGCCGTCGATGGGGCGCCACTCGCCCGTCTTCGCCGCGATGACGTAGGTGGGGTAGGCGGGGCCCGTACCCCGCCGTTCGATCTCGAGCTGCTGCACCCGCGCCTCCGCCACATCGGCGTACCCGATGCGGTAGGTGCGCCCGGTCTCCGATGCGTACGCGAAGTTCGCGCGTGCATTCGTGTTCCGGAACGCCTTCTCCTGGAGCAGTTCGAGGCGCTGGGCGTTGAGCGGGGGTACGACCTCCGCCAGCACGAGCCCGAACCCCGTTGCCCCCACGGCGCCGAGCGCGATCGGGGCGATGAAGCGGTGGAAGCTGATACCGGAGGCCTTCGCGGCGGTGATCTCGCTGTGGCGCGTGAAGCCGCCGATGGTGAAGACGGTCGCGAAGAGCACCGCGGCCGGGAGGACGAGGAACATCGTGTCCGGGATCCCGAGCAGATAGGCGAGCGCGATGTCCCGCACCGGGAGCTGGCGGAGGAGGTACGTGTCGAGCTTCTCGCTGATATCGATGACGACCACCAGGATCGGGAACCCGAGCGCTGTCGCGACGAGCACCTTCACGAACTCCCGGAGGACGTAGCGGTCGAGTGGCCGGAGGACGCGGGTCACGCGGGTCTCCGACGTCGTGCGCGCCACCGATGCCACCGCTCGGCGAACTCGCTGCCGCGCGAGGTCGATCCCTCGGTGCCGAGTCGCAGGGTGAGGACGAGTCCCACGAGGCCGAGGCCGAGGTTGGCCGCCCACATCGCGATGGCGGGGTCGAGCAGGGCACGATCCGCCAACGCCTCCCCCATCAGCAGGCCGGCGTAATAGATGGCGAAGACGCCGAGGCTCACGCCGATGGTGAGTCCGACGCCGCCGCGGGGGAAGCGCAGCGCGATGGGGGCGCCGAGGAGCACGAAGATGAAGCACGCGGAGGCGATCGCGAATTTCTTCTCGATCTCCACCCGGTACTGGTCGATCGTGTTCTGCGCGACGGTGAGCTCGAACTGCATCCCCTCGAACATCACATCCGAGATCGCGGAGGCCGGTTGGCCCGCGACCGGCGTGAGGGGGCGACCGGCCGCTGGCGCATCGCCGGCGCGGTCTCCCAGGGCCGGCTGGGTCGCGGCCGCGGCGGGGGGCGGCGTGAGCCAGCGCTGCAGCTGCCGCACGACGTCGCAGTACAGCCCGCCGACGCCCCGGGGGATGCGCGGGACGTGGTCGGCGGCGAGGCTGTCCCCGAGGGTCCGCTGGACGCGTACCCACGCGCTGTCGCGCTGCACCGAGGCCTCGTCCACCCGGGCCCGCAGTTCGCAGACCGAGAGCTCGCGGTCGGAGCGATACCCCGCCCGTTCCGATCCGCGGTCGAGTCCGCCGGAGACGCCGCGCACCAGGATGATGTCCTCGCGGAAGAAGCTGCGCTGCAGCCGGGCCGGGCGCTCCGCGTCGACCTCGGTGGTCGTTCCGTCGAAGAGCGTGAGGATGAGGTCCTCGCCCGAGGTCGAGAGCGCCACCACCCCACTGTCGGCTTCGATGCTCCGCCGATGCGACGGATCACCTAGGTCGTAGATCGTCACGTCGCGCATCTGGTTGGTCCCCGACGCGATCCGCGCCGCACGCAGGAACAGCGTCCGGGGCACCACCTCGTTGATGACCTGTTCCTGCAGTGCGAGGGTCGGCTTCACTCGTGCGATGTCCGACTGGAGCGTCGCCAGGCGATGGTTCGCGCGAGGGAGCACCTGATCGTTGAAGAGCACCATCGCGAACGTCAGCGCGAGGGACGCGAGCATCACGGGCACCATGAGGCGCTGCATGCTGACGCCGCTGGCCTTGAAGGCGGTGATCTCGTTCTCCGACGCCAACCGCGAGAAGGCGTGGAGCGTCGCGACCAACACCGCCATCGGCAGGGTCATCGCGAGGGTGAAGGGCACGGAGAGCACGAGGAACTCGGTGATCACCTGCCAGGGGAGCCCCTTCCCCACGAGGTCGCCGAGCCGTTTCGCGACGAAGTTCAGCAGCAGCAGCGAGGTAAGCGCCGACACCGCGAAGGCGAGGGGGCCGAGATGCTCCTTCAGGATGTACCGGGAGACGATCTTCACTCGGCGGCGGGTCGATGCACGTGGGAAGGGGCCAACCTCGTATATTCCACTTACTTGCGCGCGTCGGGCAAGGTGCGTCCCGCTCCCGCGCGCCCCTCTTCCACCCGGAGGCCCCCGTGCGGTTCCGTCCCTTGTGCGCGTCCGTTCTCCTCCTCGGCCTCCTGGGCTGCGGACGGGGCGGGGGAGACGCCGAGGCCCGACCGGCTGAGTCGGTGCGGCCCGCGTTCGACGGGGAGGCGGCCCTCGCGGCGGTCCGGGCGCAGGTCGCCTTCGGGCCCCGGGTCCCGGGGACGGCGGCGCACCGCGCCGCCGGGGACTGGCTCGTGGCCCAGCTCCGCGCGAGCGCCGACACCGTGGTGGTGCAGTCGTGGACGCACCGGACGGCGGACGGCGCAGCGCTCCCGATGCGGAACATCCTTGCCCGCTTCCGGCCGACCGCGACCGAACGGGTGCTCTACGTGGCGCACTGGGACTCGAGGCCACGCGCCGATGCGGTCGGATCGACACAGCCGACGGCTCCGGTGCCCGGCGCGAACGATGGGGGGTCTGGGGTCGCGATCCTCCTGGAGGTCGCGCGGCAGCTGCGGAGCGCGCCGCCGGCGATCGGCGTGGACCTCCTGTTGGTGGATGGCGAGGACTACGGCGATTTCGACACCGACACCGACGTCCTGATCGGGTCGCGCTACTTCGCCGAGCACCTCCCGGAACCGGGGTATGCGCCGCTCTTCGGGGTGCTCTGGGATATGGTGGGCGACAGCCTCCCCGTCTTCGAGCAGGAGGCGAATTCGGTCCGTGGGGCCCCCGAGGTCGTGCAACGCGTCTGGGCGACGGCGCAGCGTCTCGGCCACGCCGCCGCCTTCACCAACCGGGCGGGGCTGAGCATCACCGACGACCATGTGCCGATGCTCGCGAAGGGGTTGCGGGTGATCGACGTGATCGATCTCGACTATCCTTGGCACCACACCGTCGACGACACGGTCGACAAGGTCTCAGGGCGCACGCTGCAGCTCGTGGGTGAGGTGGCGATGGCGGTGCTGCGGGACGTCGAGCGCTGAGCCGGGCGCCGGCGATGATGGCCGCGGTGCGAGGGTGTCCTCCCCGGCGCGGTCCGGTGGGATCCTGCCGCGGTGCCGACGCAAGCCGAACGACAGGCGTTCCTCTATCTGGCGCTCGTGACGGCGGTTGGGACGGCCGTGCGGGCGTGGGACGGCCGTGGCGCCGGGCCGACGCCAAGCGAAGCGCGGGCGCTGGCGACGCAACTCGCGGCGGTCGACTCCGCCCTCGCGCGGCGTGCCGGCGCATCGACGTCGCGCCCCGCCAACCGCGCCGCTGCGCCCACCGGCGACTGGTCGACGTTCTCGCGCCGTTCCGGTCCGGCTCGCGCCGAGACATCGCCGCAGGCCTCGTCGACCTCCGGGGGGCCGATCGACGTGGATCGAGCGGACTCCGCGACGTTGGAGGGCCTGCCGGGGATCGGTCCGGCGTTGGCGGCGCGGATCGTCGCCGATCGAGGGGCCAACGGCCCCTTTGGATCGGGGGAGGGGCTGTTGCGTGTGCGGGGGATCGGGCCCGCGCTGTTGCGGCGGATTGCGGGGCTCGTGACCTTCTCCGGGGTGCCGCGTCTCGACGCTGGCGTCTCTTCCTCGCGCGAGCCTCGGCGCTCGCCTTGACACAACTATAAAGGCACCCGCAGCTTCCCCGAACGCATGTCCACCACCGCCGCCTCCGGTCCGGCCCGTCTCGGGGATGTCGTCCTCGCCGAGGGATTGATCACGCGCGAGCAGCTGCAGCGCGCCCTCGATGAACAGCGCCAGAACGGGACTCGCGTCGGATACAACCTGGTGAAACTGGGGTTCCTACAGGAGCTCGAGCTCGTCCGGTGCCTCGCGCGACTGTACAAGCTCCCGGCGGTCGACCTCGCGAAGGTCGAGGTCGATGCCAAGATCGCCAAGCTGATTCCCGCGGACATCGCGATGAAGCATCTCGTGCTCGCGGTGAAGCGCGAGGGCCGGACGCTGACGGTGGCGATGGCGGACCCGACCGACCTCGGGGTGGTTGAGGATCTCAAGTTCATCACGCGGTACGACATCTTCCCGGTGATCGCTGGGGAGTTCACGATCAAGAACGTCCTCGAGAAGCTCTTTGATGTCGGCGACCAGCAGATGTCGGCGCTGCTCTCGGCGATTGAGGACTTCGATACCGAGTCGGATGTCGAGGTCGTCGAGGACAAGCAGGAGGAGATGTCGGCGACGGCGCTCGCCGCGGCCGTTGATGATGCGCCGGTGGTCAAGCTGATCAACGCGATTCTCACGGATGCGGTGAAGCGGGGGGCATCGGACATCCACTTCGAGTGCTTCGAGCACGACCTGCGGGTGCGCTATCGGATCGACGGTGCGCTGCAGGAGGTGATGAAGCCGCCCAAGAAGATGCAGCCGGCGCTGATCTCCCGGTTCAAGATCATGGCGGCGCTCAACATCGCCGAGCGGCGCGTGCCCCAGGACGGCCGCATCAAGCTGAAGATGGGGAAGAAGGTCATCGACTTCCGCGTCTCGACGCTCCCGACGCTCTTCGGTGAGAAGGTGGTGCTCCGCATCCTCGACAAGGGGAATCTCTCGCTCGACCTCGAGACCTTCGGCATCGAGCCGCGCGCGGAGCGCGAGCTGATGGAGGCGGTGTCCAATCCGTACGGGATGGTGCTCGTCACCGGCCCGACGGGCTCCGGCAAGACGACGACGCTGTACAGCTGTCTGAGCAAGGTCAACGCGATCGACACGAACATCATGACCGCCGAGGACCCCGTCGAGTACAACCTCTACGGGGTGAATCAGGTCTTGGTGCGGAACGAGATCGGGATGACGTTCGCCGCGGCGCTGAAGGCATTCCTCCGCCAGGACCCGAACATCATCATGGTCGGCGAGATCCGTGACCTCGAGACGGGCGGGATCGCCATCAAGGCGGCGCTCACGGGGCACCTCGTCCTCTCGACCCTGCACACCAACTCGGCGGCGGAGACGGTGACGCGCCTGATGGATATGGGGCTCG
>JBMTAR010000014.1:0-18669 GCA_049428925.1 Gemmatimonadaceae bacterium | reverse complement strand
GTCTTCCGCTGCGCGGCGTTGAGCTTCCGCTTGCGCTTCTCGCTCGGCTTCTCGTAATGCCGATGCTTCCGCAGGTCCGCGAGGATCCCGGCCTTCTCGCACTTCTTCTTGAAGCGCTTGAGCGCACGCTCGAAGTTCTCGTCCTCGTGGATGATGATCTCCGACAAACTGACTTCCCCCCTTGGATGGCGGGTCAACGCCGGTTGGGGTACGGGTGGTGAGAGCCCCTGAAGTTATGGCATGACAAGCGGTTGGGCAACCCGAGCCACCTCGGCGAGCACGCCGGCCCGAAAGACCTCGACCGAGAAGCGCTCCGCCCGGGCCCGGCAGGCCGCGGCGGTGATGCGCCCATCCGCCCACGCCGCCTCCACGCGACGCACCCCGTCCCGGATCGCCTCCGGCGTCTGGACCTCGAAGAACGCCCCCGTCCCAGGACCCGAGTCGGCGCTCACGATGGTCTCCCGCGCCCCGCCCCGCCCATAGGCCAGCACCGGGATGCCGCAGGCCATCGCCTCGATGGGGACAATCCCGAAATCCTCCTCGGCGGCGAAGACGAACCCCCGCGCGCCCTGAAGGACCTCGCGCACCGCGGCCCGCGGGAGATGCCCGCGCCACTCGATGTTCGCCGCGCCGCGGGCCGCCGCCTCCACCCGGGCCCGCTCCGGCCCGTCGCCGACGACCACCAGCCGATGGGTCGGCAGACCGGCGAACGCCTCGACGATCAGCGGGATCCGCTTGTACGGCACGAAGCGCGAGACCGTGCACCAGTACGGAGCGCCCGATGTCGCCGCGCCCGGTCGGAAGTACGCGGTGTCGACCGGCGGGTACAGCACCGTCGACGCGCGACCATACGCCCGTGCGATCCGGTCGGCGATGAACTCGGAGATTGCGACGTACGCCGTCGGCCGGCCCGCCGTCGCGAGATCCCATCGACGCATCCGCTCGAGCAACGCCCGCGCGAGCCACCCGCGCACCCCGCGGTCGAGTCCGGTCTCCGCGAGGTACGACTCCCGCAGGTCCCACGCGTAGCGCATCGGCGAGCAACAGAGGCAGAGATGCACCTGCTGAGGCCCGGTACGCACCGATTTCGCCACGGCGTGCGACACGGAGATGACCAGGTCGTACCCGCGGAGGTCGAGCGATGCCACCGCCATCGGCAGGAGCGGTAGCAGCGCGCGATGCCACCGCGCGGCGCCAGGGACGCGCTGGAGGAACGAGGTCCGGATTGGTCGCCCGTCGAGACGAGCCCGGAGCGACGGCGCCGGGTCGGCGAGGAGCGCGAACTGATCCGCGTCGGGGAAGAGTCGCTGCAGCTCGACGGTGATCTCCTCGGATCCCCCGTGCGTGAGGAGCCACTCGTGGACCAGCGCGATTCTCATCCCGGAGGCCAGCCGTGCGCGCGGCCGCCGAGGAGGTGCAGGTGCAGATGCCCGACCGTCTGCCCCCCGTCATCTCCGGTGTTGATCACGCAGCGATACCCGCCCTCCGCGATCCCCTGCTCCCGCGCGACCCGCCGCGCGAGCGCCAGCACCGCGCCGAGGAGTGCGGGATCCTCGGCCGCGTCGAGCGACGGCAGGTGCGCCCGCGGCACGACGAGCACGTGCACCGGCGCCTGCGGCGCGATGTCCCGGAACGCGATCGCCTCCGGCGTCGATGCGACGAGCGTCGCGGGGATCGTCCCAGCGACGATGCGACAGAAGAGGCAGCCGGGATCGGCCGCGGTGGGAATCAGGTCGGACACGATGCCCTCAGGGTGCGGCGGATGTGGGCGCGTCACCCAACGCGACGCGGACGGCGGCGAGCGCGGCGAGGCCGGCGGTTTCGAAACGGAGGATGCTCCGCCCAAGGGATACGGGGACGAACCCCGCGGCGACGAGCTCCGCACGCTCCGACGGTTCGACACCGCCCTCAGGACCGAGGGCGATGGTGACCGCGGGCGCGGCCGGCCCGTCAGCGGCGGTCGGTTCAGGCGCAGCGAGGCGTACCGACGCGACCGCGCCGGCGAGGCCATCGCGCAACGGCGCCCCCTCGCCGTCAAGAAGAAGTCTCACACCCTCGGGGACGGCAGCGAGCGCGGCGCCGAGTGCGGCCTCGGGATACATCGTCGGAGCCCAGGCGCCGCCGCTCTGCTCGAGCGCGGCGGCGATGCGCCCACGCACCCGCTGGTGAAACGTCGGCCCTTCGCCGCGCGGCGTCACGTGCTTCGAGCGTCGGAAGAGCACCGGACGCCACGTGGTCAGTTCCAACTCCGTCACCTTTTCGGCGAGCCAGAGCATGCGATCCTTGTCCGCCACGGGGAGCAGCAGGTGCACCGGCGATGGCGGCGCGATCGTCTCGACGGCGTCGACGTGCACCGTGGCGTGCCGCTTCGCGAGCAATGTCAGCACCCCTGCCCCGCGGCTCCCACTCCCGTCGAGCAGCCCCACGCGCATCCCGGTGTCGAGGCGACGGACGCGCAGATGGTGGGCCGCATCCTCGCCGAGCGTCACCGTCTCGCCGCAGGCGAACGGCGCATCGCTCACGAAGGTCGGCAGACTCACCGCACCGCCCGCACCGACCACCACACCTCCTCGGCGTCCTCCGCGACCACGCGCCAGCCGTGGGAGGCGAGGGCCGCGAGCATCGCCGGCCGCTCCTCCTGCAGGATCCCGCTGAGGATGATCTCCCCCTCGGGTGCGAGCGCCGCCGGGAAGGAGGGGAGCAGGTCGAGCAGCACCGACGAGATGATGTTCGCGAGGATCACGCGCACCGGCGCGACGAGGGGGAGGAGCAGCGCCGCATCCCCCTCCAGCACCGCCACCTGCGCGGCGACGCCGTTGCGTACGACGTTCTCCTCCGCGTTCGCGATGGAGTCCACGTCATTCTCGATGGCGAAGGCACGGGCCGCCCCGAGCTTCACCGCCGCGATCGCGAGCACCGCGCTCCCCGCCCCGAGGTCGGCGACGGCGTCCCCCGGGCGGATCGTTGCCTCGAGCAGGCGCACCACGCCCCGCGTGGTGGGGTGTTCGCCCGTGCCGAACGCCATCGCGGGCTCAATGACCACCGTCGTCGCGGCGGGGAGCCCCTCGGCGAGCCATGGCGGGGTGACGGTCAGCGCACCGAGTCGATGCGCGCCGATTCGCGTCCGCCAGGCGAGGGACCAGTCCACGTCCTCCAGCGGCGCGACGGTGATGGTCGCCGCGTCGTCCGCGTCGCGGAGCGCCCGCACGAACGCGTCGACATCGGCGCTCTCCGGGAGATGCGTGACCAACGTCACCCCATCCTCGTGCACCCCCTCGGCGCCGGCGGCGAACATCGCCGCGGTCACCCCGTCCACTTGGTCCGGCGCGCTCGGTGCGCAAACGACGCGATGCAAAGTCATCCGCCGATCGCCTCCTTCATCTTCGCCCAGAACCCCTTCCCGCGCGTCTCAGGCGGCGGCTCGAGCACCTCGCCGAGCTCGCCGATGAGGCGCTTCGCCTCGCGATCGATTCCCTGCGGCGTCCAGACCTGCACCCGCACGTGGAGATCCCCCTTGCCGGAGGCGTTCACCCTCGGCAACCCCTGCCCGCGGAGGGTGAAGACCTGACCACTCTGCGTCCCCGCGGGGACCTTCAGGTCGAGCGGCCCCGTGATCCCGGGGACCTTGATCGCCGCGCCGAGGACCACCTGCGGGAAGGCGACGAGCGCCTCGCAGTAGAGGTCCTCACCGTCCCGCTCGAAGCGAGGATCGTCGGTGACATCGAAGACGACGATCACGTCGCCACGAGGCCCGCCGCGCACCCCGACGTTCCCCACGCCGCGCATCTGCATGTACTGCCCCGTCGCCACGCCCGCTGGAACGCGGATGTCGAGCGTCTTCTCGCCGCGGACGCGGCCCTCGCCTCGGCACTCCGTGCACGGGCTCGCGATCGTCGTCCCCTCGCCCCGGCAGCTCGGACAGGGACCGACACTCACGAACTGACCGAAGAAGCTCTGCTGTGCCCGCCGGACCTCGCCCTGACCAGCGCAGGTGCCGCACCGCTGCGCCTGCGTGCCGGGCTCCGCCCCCGCCCCGTCGCAGCGAGTGCACCCCTGCAGGAGCTTGAGCTTCACCTGCTTGGTGACCCCCGCCGCGACTTCCACCAGCGTGAGGCGCAGGTCGAGCTTCACATCCTGCCCGGCGCGCGGCCCGCTGGCCCGACCGCCCCCACCGCCGCCGAAGAGGTCGCCGAGACCGAAGTCCCGCATGAAGATGTTGAGCGCGTCGGAGAGATCGACGTGCTGATATCCGCCACCACCGCCGCCGCGCAGCCCCGCCTCGCCGTACCGGTCGTAGGCCGCCCGCTTCTGCGCGTCGCGGAGCACGTCGTAGGCCTCGGTGACGGTCTTGAACCGTTCCTCGGCCTCCTTCGAGCCTCCGTTGCGATCGGGGTGGTACTGCATCGCGAGCTTGCGATACGCCTTCTTGATCTCGTCGTCGCTCGCGTCACGCGCGACGCCGAGCGTCTCGTAGTAATCCGCCATCAGGTCAACAGGTCCGAGACCAGCGAAGAGGTGTGGGCGACGAGCGCGATCACCTTCTCGTACGGCATCCGCGTCGGGCCGATCACCCCGATGACGCCGGTGAGACTGCCCGCCGTGTACTCCGCGGTGACGAGCGTGAGGCCACCGAGCAGGGTCGTGCCATGCTCGCCGCCGATGGTGATGGAGACCCCGGGCTGCGCCGCACGGGCGCGCAGGGCCGTCGCCAGATGAGACCGGGTCTCGGTCAGGGTGAGGAGGCGCTTCATCGATTCGCCCGAGGCGAACTCGGGCTGGTCGGCGAGGAGCGACGGCTGCCCGAGGAGGACCGCATCGTCCTCCGTCGGCGCCCCGACGTCGAAGAGCTGCTCCCCCTCCTGAACAAAGATGTTGAGGAGCTCCGCGGAGCCCGGCGCATCAGTCACCCGAGTCGGCGCGGCGTCCCGCAGGCGCGCGCCGAGGGTGCGACGGATCTCCGCCAGCGAGTGCCCCGCGAGCCGTTCGTTCAGGACGACTTGGACCTCGGCGATCGCGGGATCGGCGATCTCCCCCGGGACTTCGATGAAGATGGTCCGAACCGTGCCGCCGACGAGCGTCAGGACGAGGATCAAGCGGTCGGAGGTGAGGCGCACCAGCTCCAACCGTTGGAGGACGGTCTGGTCGAGCCGTGGACCGAGCGCGACGCCGAGTTCCTGCGTCAGCACCCCCAGGGACTGCGCCGCGCGTCGCAGGATGTTCTCGATGGTCGACCCCCCCACGGCGATCTCCCCCGCGAGCATCTCCCGCTCCCGAAGAGGCAACGGTTCGACCCGCATCAGCGAATCGACATAGACGCGGTACGCTTTGTCCGTGGGCACACGGCCGGCCGAGGTGTGCGGATGGAAGAGGAACCCCTTCTCCTCCAGGTCGGCCATCGTATTGCGAACCGTCGCCGGGGACACCCCGAGCCCGAACCGCCGGGAAATGGTCCGCGAGGCCGCCGGCTCAGCCGTCTCCACATAGCAGCGAACGACAGCCTCTAAGACGGAGCGCTCCCGGTTCGACAGCTCGTGAAGTGACATAAGTGGAAGATTACGAACGACTTCGAGCGGTGGTCAAGGCGGAGGCAAGCGCGTCGAGGCGAAGCCACCCCTCGGCGGTCAGCCGAAGGCGTCCAGCGGGCTCGAGCACGGCCCATCCCTGGTCCATCCAAGGAGTAACTGTCTTTATATCTTTTTGAGGGATATCCAAGCCATCCACCGTCCGAAGACCCAGGTACACCTCCTCCGCATCCCGCTCAGCCGAGCCGATCCGCTCACTCCCGTCCATCGGATCGCGTCCTGCCGCCTCTGACCACGCCGCGTACGGGGCCAGGTTCCAGCGACGGACCGCCCCGTCGAATCCGTGCGCCGACGGCCCGAGTCCGAGGTATGGAACCCGCGTCCAGTACGCCGAGTTGTGACGGGCCCGGAAGGTGGGGCGGGCGTAGTTGGACACTTCGTAGTGCTCGTACCCCGCCCCCGTCAGCCGGTCGTGAGCCCGCAGGAACTCCGTGGCGTGCCGATCCTCGGGCGCCTCCCGGACCTCCCCCCTGGCCGCCCATCGCCCAAGGGGCGTATGCGGCTCGACCGTCAGGCCGTAGACGGAGAGGTGGGTCGGGTCGAGCGCGAGGGCGAGATCGAGGTCGCGATCCCAGTCCCGCTCCAGCATCTCCGGCACGCCGGCGATGAGATCGATCGACACATCTGCGATTCCGCCATCCCGCAACACGCGGACGGCCGCAGCCGTCCCGGTAGCATCATGCCCGCGGTGCATCCACTGGAGGACCCGAGTGTCAAAAGACTGCACGCCAAGCGAGACCCTATTCACCCCTGCCAAGCGCCAACCCCTAACCGATTCGGCGGTGACATCCTCGGGGTTCGCTTCCATCGTCAGCTCAAACTCTTTCCACATCGCTGTGGAAAAATCACCCGCGCCGACCGCCTCGCCGAAGCGCTGCAGGAGCTGCCCAACCCCAGTCGAGCCGAGCAGTGAGGGAGTCCCGCCGCCCAAGTAGAGCGTCCGCAGCTGCCCGGGGGCAATCCGCACCGCCCGCGACCGGACCTCTGCCACAACACTTTCCACATACTTATCCACAGGAACGGACTGCCGTACCGCGATCGAGAAATCGCAGTAGGAGCACCGCCGCCGGCAAAATGGGACGTGGATATAGACGTGTTGGAAATTTTCCACAGGGAGGTCGAGCTGTTGTGAAATCATGGACTCAATTGACTGAGTTCGTCGCCAGTAGAGGGTAGTCAACCGAAGGACCAGACTCCTGAGAATGACATAATGTGAATTATCAACTTACGAATTTACAATGACTTATGCCGTTAGTCTCAAGTGACTTATCAGTTCGTTTTTGCACAGCCAGGAACGCCAGCCCTGCACCGCGTGCGGGGATGTTTCACCTACCTGAGCCGCGCCAGATCATTATCCAGCATCCGTCTGGCGAACGCGGCGAACCCTTCCCCTTCGCGCTCGTCCGGCGAGGGATCGGCCGATACGGAACTGTCAACAAGCTGAGACACCTGTTGATGCTGGACCGTCACACCAGCTAACGCCAGCAGGTCGGCGGGGGAACGGACCATCTGCGCCCCATCAAATATTAGCTGGTTTGTCCCGTTGGACTGGGCGACGTCGATGCGTCCGGGGACGGCCGCCACGGTTCCATTCAGCTCGAGGGCGTGCGTCGCCGTGTTGATGGCCCCAGATTTGTGATCCGCCTCCACCACCACGACCACCTTGGACAGCGCGGCAATCAGCCGGTTCCTCCGCGGGAAGCACCCCCGGAATGCTGTGGTGGCTGGCTCGACCTCCGAGACCACTGTTGCGCGCCGAGCCAGCAACGCGTGCAGGGCCCGATGGCTGACCGGGTATGGGACGTCCACCCCGGTGCCCTGCACCGCAATCGTCTCACCCCCGGCCTCCAGCGCCGCGCGGTGGGCCGCCGCATCAATGCCGCGTGCCAGCCCAGAGACGACCACCAAGCCGGCGCGGGCGCAGGCGACCGCAAGGTCGGTGGCCACCCGAATCCCGTATGGGGTCGCCTCGCGTGTGCCGACAATAGCGACGTGTCGATCCGGGGCCCCGCGGAGCGCGCCCGGGTCACCGAGGAGCCACAAACCCGCGGGCGGGTGCGAAACGTTGCGGAGCACTGCCGGGAGGGCCTCGATCGCCACCCAGCGTGGCGTCGGGGCCGGCCCGGGAGTGGGACGGCTCACCCCGCGGTCTTCCGCATCTCAAGGAGCTTGGACCACCAGGCGGCCTTCAGCTCGTCCAGGCCCATCCGGGCCGGTGCCGAGATCGCGAAGAGGCCGAAGGCCTCGGGGGCGGAGATCTCCGGGATGTAATGCTCCCCGAGCAGGTCGAGCTTGGTGAACACGACGCAATGCGGGGTGGCGGCGAGGGCGGCCGAGTGTTGCCGCACCTCGTGCCGGAGCTGGTCGTACTCCGCCTGCCAGTCCATCGCGTCAATCGGAATCAGGAAGGCGAGGAGGCGGGTGCGCTCGATGTGCCGGAGGAACTGGAGCCCGAGGCCGCGCCCCTCGTGCGCCCCCTCGATGATCCCCGGGATGTCCGCGACGACGAAGGTGCGGGCGTCGCTGAGCTGCACGACGCCGAGGTTGGGCTGGAGTGTCGTGAAGGGGTAGTCGGCGATCTTGGGGCGCGCCGCGGAGATGACCGAGAGCAGGGTCGACTTCCCCGCATTCGGCTGCCCCACGAGGCCGACATCGGCGATGAGCTTGAGTTCGAGCTCCAGTGTCCGGAGCTGCCCCTCCTCCCCGGGCTGCCATTCGCGCGGCGCCTGATGGGTGGCGGTGACGAAGAAGGCATTCCCCTTCCCGCCCCGTCCGCCCTTGGCCACGAGCATCGTGTCGCCGTGGGCGAGGACTTCGCCAAGGCGCTCCCCGGTGTCCTTGTCGCGGATCACCGTGCCCGGCGGAACTGGAAGGGTGACATCGTCGCCGGAGGCCCCGGTCTTGTTGCTCCCCATCCCGTGCTCCCCGCGCTCCGCCTCCCAGTGGTCCCGGTAGGTGTAGTCGAGGAGGGTCGCGAGGTTGGAATCCGCGCGGACGTAGACCTCGCCCCCCATCCCG
Source organism: Gemmatimonadaceae bacterium (assembly GCA_049428925.1). Classification (GTDB taxonomy): domain Bacteria; phylum Gemmatimonadota; class Gemmatimonadetes; order Gemmatimonadales; family Gemmatimonadaceae; genus Pseudogemmatithrix. Next base: position 10,069 of record JBMTAR010000014.1, on the reverse strand, counting down.
CCGTCCCCCCCCTCGGGGCCGCCCATCGGGGCGAACTTCTCCCGGCGGAACGAGGTACACCCCGAGCCACCGGTGCCGGCGCTGACCCGGACGGTGACGAGATCTATGAACACCGGATGCTCCGCTGGGACGAGGACGACTGCGGTTCAGGAGAGGCGGACACGCGACCAAGATCGGCGCGTGCGCGCCGCGGACGGAATCGATGCATCGCGCGCGGAATCAAACGGCCGCGACGGGGCGGAGCTCGCCGACGACCGATCCCCGCGTATTGCGGATCCCCTTGCGGACGAACTCCGCGAGGCGAGGCGGGAGTTCCGACGGGAGGACCTGCAGTTGCTGGAGCGCGACCAGGACGGCAGCGTGCTGCGCCCGGAGCGCGCCGTCCTCCACCTTGAGCGCGAGCCCGAGCCCGAGCGACGGGACGGCAATAGAGTGGACCCCTTCCGCGCCGACCTTCGCGATGATGGCCCCCTCGGTCTCCTGCAGCAGGAGGGTGTCGAACCGCTCCGTCCCACCGAGCAGATGGGGATGCGCGCGCACCGCGGCGGCGATTCGTGCCGGCACCGGCTCGTCCGCGGCGATCGCACGCGCCCACCGCGCGTACGCGAGCGCCATCCGCTCGAGCGACAAGGCCATCACGGGGACCCCGCAGCCATCGACGCCGACCGGCATGTCGTCGAGCGGCACGCCGGTCCAGGCCGAGACTTCGCCCAGCGCATCGCGCTGCACGGGGTGGTCCGCGCCCTCGTACCCGTGGAGGGACCAGCCGGCGGTCTTCGCGCGCGCGAGCATCGCGGCATGCTTGCCGGAGCAGTTGTTGTGCATCCGGGTCAGCGCCACGCCGCTCTCCCGCCAGAGCTTCGCCCCACGAGAGGACAACGGCTCGTGGGGACCGCAGGCGAGATCGCCTTCGTCGAGACCCAGCGAGGCGAGCATCCGCGCCGCGACGGCAAGGTGCTCGGGCTCGCCGCCGTGCGAGGCACAGGCGAGCGCGAGCTCTTCCGTTCCCCACCCGAGGGCATCGAAGCCGCCGCTGGCGAGGAACGGCATCACTTGGAAGAACTTCGCGCAGGAGCGCCACATCGTGACGAGCCCGGGGTCGCGCGCCGCCGCCAGGAGCGTCTCATCGGGCCCGATGACGGCGGCGTGGACGCGGTGCACGGATTCGACGATGTCGCCGCGGGTGACTTCGATGTCGAGACTGAGCGCACGCATGCGGTGAAGACTAGTCAGGTCGGGCGACGCGCCGCCAACATCGGGCGGCCCCGACGGGGAGGGGCCTACGCGCCGGCGGGGAGCAGTACGTCTGCCAGGGCACCGGCGGACCGCGCCCAGGTGAAGCGACGTGCGTGCGCGAGCCCCGCCTGCACCGTCGCGGCGCGTGCCGCCCCGTCGCGCCCCCACGCCCGCACCACCGCGGCCATCGCCGCGGCATCGTCCTCGGCCACGAGCGCCGCGGCCGTCCCAACCACCTCACGCGTCGTCGGGTGCCGCGTGGCGACCACCGGTACGCCCGCGGCCATCGCCTCGAGCGGAACCCTCCCGAAGCCCTCCGCTCGCGAGCAGACGAGCACCGCGTCGGCGCCCGCGTAACAGGCCGCCAGCGTTGCCTCGTCGAGCCCCTCGAGGTCATCGAGACGGCCGGCGACGCCGAGCCGCGCTGCGAGGGCGTGGAGCCGTGCTGCGTGCGCCGTCCGCTCCCCCACGAGGCGCAACCGCAGCGTCGGCGATTCCGCGGCGAGGTGCGCGAAGGCCTCGATGGCCACCTCGAAGCGCTTATGCGGCCGCTTCGTCCCGACACAGAGAAGATACGGGGCCGCCGAGCTCGCTCCCGCGATCGCCCCCACGCCGACCGCGCCGCCGTGCACTGCCGCGACCGGCGGCACCCCAGTCCGCTGACCTCCCTCCGCGGCCGCGCCCGCGGCCAGACACGCGGGGGCGACCCCGTGCGGGATCACCACAATCTGATCCGCGACCTCCGGGAATCGTCCCGCGAACGCAGCGCGGGACTCCTCGGTCCCCGTCACGAGCGCGCGGCTCGCCCGGATCATCCGCCGCATCCACGCCGCGACGAGCGCGGCAGAGACACCGCCACGCTCGAGGAGGATCAAATCATGCAGCGTCGTCACCGGACGTCGGCGAGGCGCGGACTCGACCTCCTGCCACGGACCGCGCCACGCCCCGTCCCAGTGCGGGAACCACGTGACCATATCCCCGGGGAGGCCATCGACCCGGCGTCGCCACCCGAGGGGCACGCGGAGATCGTGGCGGCGCCACGGCACGTGGCGCACCCGCACCGTCCCGCTCATCCGCGCCACCGTTGGCTGCAACGCCGCCGCCGGCCCCACGAGGACGATCTCCTCGAACCGTCCGGTCTGCGACAGGGCGACGAGCGATTCGCGGAGGTAGCGCCCGAGCCCAGACGCCTCCGGTGCGCGGGCGTCGACGACGAGCCGAGGCGCCGTCACCGGCCCTGCCGCGCGCGCGCGAGGAGCTCCTGGACGGTGTTCCGCGCGGGATCCTCGAGCACCGCGTCGAGCAGGGCGCGTAACGTCTCGCCGATGGCCCGGCCGTCGGTGATCCCGATGGCGCGGAGGTCGTCGCCGTCAACGGCGAGGTCACCGATGCCGATGGGGTCCCGCCACGCGATCGTCATCGCACGGCGATGCAATCGCCGGAACCGCCGGCCGCATCCGCGCCGCCACGCCCCGTCGCTGACGTCACCGTCACCGTCGCCGTCACCACGGCCCTCCGCGAGCGCGCGCGCCAGTGCCACGCGCAGCGCCGACGGCACGACGAGCCGTCCCACCTCGGCGACCCAGCGGCGGAGCGCGACGTCATCCCCCTCAAGCGCCTCGAGGGCGCCGAGCGCGGCGACCGCCCGTGCAACATCGACGGCGAGCCGCGACTCCACGTTGCTGAAGCGCAGCGCTTTCAGCGTCCGCTCAAAGTCGCGTGGTGGCGCGACCCCGGGCTCGGCGAAGAGGGCCGCGAGCCGGAGCGCCACACGCCCCGGTCGGCCGGCCAGCGGCCGATGGGCCAGACGATCAAGCGCCCCAAAGCGCGCCGCCGGAGCCTCCGCGAGCGAGGGGATGAGCGCGGTGAAGACTCCGGCGTCCCGATAGCGCTCGAGCGTGAGCGCGGGGCGGGCCACCTGCGCCATCACCTTCTCCAACTCCTGCTTCACACGCTCCATCGACAGACGCCCAAGGTGCGGCGCACTCGAGACGATCGCCGCCCAGGTGTCCGGCGCGATCGTGAAGTCGAAGCGCCCTGCGAACCGGAGCGCGCGCAGCGCGCGCAGCCGGTCCTCGCGCATCCGCTCCCCCGCCTCGCCGACGCACCGGAGCACACCGGCAGCGAGATCGGCACGTCCCCCGAACGGATCGCGGACCTCGAGACGCTCCGGATGGACCGCGATTGCGTTGACCGTGAAGTCTCGCCGCGCGAGGTCCTCGTCGAGCGAGGCGCCGAATTTCACGACGGCATGCCGACCATCAGTCTCCACGTCGTGTCGGAACGTGGTGACCTCGTGAAGCACCCCCGCGCGATCGAGCACGCCGACCGTGCCGAACTGGATTCCGACCGGCACCGTCCGACGGAAGAGGCGCTGCACCTCCTCAGGGCGCGCGCTCGTCGCGAGATCCCAGTCGAGCGTCTCGATGCCGAGGAGCGCGTCGCGGACGGCACCTCCCACGCACCACGCCTCGAACCCCGCGCGCTCCAGAGTGCGGGCGATGTCGATGACCGCAGGGGGCGGGACGATACGGAGCATACGGAAAACTACGTCACCGCCGACCGCCGACGATCCCCACCGACAGGCCGGCGAGGATGGTCGCCCCACCGACGAGCGTCCAGGCGCTCGGCTGTTCGGCGATGGACGGCAGCAGCGCGGCCAGCAGGGTCGCGCCGACCGGTTCCAGCAGGATGACCAGACTGACGACGTACGCAGGGACGTAACGCAGCGCCCAGTTGAATCCCGTATGGCCGAGGAGCATCGGTCCCACGGCGATGGCGGCGAAGAGGACCCAGTCCGCGCCTGCGACCGGCGCGAGCGGAGTGCCGGTCGCCCACGCAAGCCCAAGCACGGAGAGCCAGCACGCACCGTAGACGAGCCCGACGTACGCCCAGAGCGGGAGGTGCGCGCGCAGATGGCGTCCCACGAGGTAGTAGCCACCAACGGTGACCGCCCCGAGCACCGCGAGAAGGTCGCCAATCATCGCGCCATCGACCCCGCCCCCCGCCCCGCTGTCGCCATACGCGACAACCGCACCGCCCACCATCGCGAGGGCGAGCCCGGCGAGTGAGGTACGCCCCGCCCGTTCTCCGAGGAGCAACGCGGACCCGAGGACAATGACGAGCGGGTGCAGGTTGACGAGCACCACACTGGCGGCAACCGACGTCCGGTCGAGAGAGGCGATCCAACTCCAGAAGTGGAGGGCGAGCATCGCACCGCTCGCGGCCGCCCATCCAAGATCACGACGCGCGAGCGTACGGTAGGTCCGCCACTCCCCCGTCACCGCTAGCATCCCGGCGATGCAGATGAGGGCGAAGGTGAGTCGCCAGAAGGCGATGACCAAGGGCGGCGAGGCGGCCAGACGCGCGAGCGGACCGCTCGCGGAGATGCCGAGGACAGCGAGCGCGAGGACGAGCGGCAGGAGCGCCGGACGCCCCGGCGACGCGTTCCCGCCACCGGCGGCTTCGGGAGCCGCCCGAGGCCGGTCATCGCGGACGCGGGGTGCGGCGACGTCACGGACACGGGTCACGCGGGGAATCTACGGCTGTCCGGTGACGCACGCGGCCGTCATCTTTCCAAGATGATGCCTTCCCTGATCTCCCGTCCGCGCCTCGAGACGCTGCTCGCCGAACCCGCCACTCGCGGCCTCCGCATCGCGATCATCGGCGACGCGATGCTCGATGTGTATCTCCGTGGCGACGTCGAGCGCATCTCGCCCGAGGCGCCGGTCCCGGTCGTCCGCGTCCAGTCGCGGGTGCATGCGCTCGGCGGCGCGGCGAACGTCGCACAAAACGTCGCCGCCCTCGGCGCCCGCGCTGAGTTGGTGGCCGCGGTCGGCGATGACGTGGCGGGCACGCAGCTCCGCGCGATGCTCACCACCCTCGGCGCCGATGCCGGCGGGCTGGTGACGACCGCGCGGCCGACGACCACCAAGACCCGCATCGTCGCCCGCGGCCAGCAGGTCGTGCGCGTGGATGAGGAGATCGACGGCGATCTCATCGGCACTGAGGTGAGCGCGCTCGCGTCCGCCGTCACGCGGGCGATCGGCACGGCCGATGCGCTCGTGCTGGAGGATTACAACAAGGGGGTGCTGGTCGAGGCGGTGATCCGCGACGCGATCGCGCAGGCCCGCGCGAAAGGGATTCCCGTGATCGTCGACCCGAAGTACCGGAATTTCTTCGCCTTCGCCGGCGCCACGATCTTCAAGCCGAATCGCCGGGAGCTCGAGGCCGCCCTCGGCGCTGCCGTCGATGTCGACCACCCCGAGGCCCTCCCCGCGGTCCTCGACCGCCTCGCCGTGGAGCGACTGCTCCTCACCCTGGGTGAGCGCGGGATGGCGCTGATTGAACCCTCGGGGACGATCCATCGGATCCCGACGACCGCTCGTGAGGTCTTCGATGTCGTGGGGGCCGGCGACACCGTGACCGCGTATCTCGCGGGGATGCTCGCAGGAGGGGCGACGCCGCTCGAGGCCGCGATCATCGCAAACCACGCGGCGGGGATCCAAGTCGGCAAGGCGGGCGCGGCGACCGTCACCCCAGCGGAGATTCTCGAGGTGCTGGATTGAAACCCCCGCATCCGATCCGAGGCCTCTGGCGCACCGGGGCGAACGCGCCTCGCGCCGTCGCGGCGATGTGCCCCGGCGCCGGTGTAAGGCGGCTCTGCGCCATCGCGGTGCTCGCCCTGGTTTCGACCGGGGGTGCGGCCGAGGCGCAGTCGCGAAGCGGGGTCGGCGTCCTCGCGGGAATCCGAATCGTCACCGGAACGGCCAATGGCCCAAGTCAGGGTACCCAGGAAGGGGTCGAGCTGCGCGGTATGCTGGAGCGCCCACTCCGACCCGGCATTCCCACATCGATCTCCTGGCGGCTTGAGCTCGCGTACTCCCAGTTACAGAGGCCGCGCTCCGATACGCTCGGCCGCTATTCCATCAACGAGAACGGGTTCGAGTTAGGAGCGGCGCTCAGGATCCCGGTCCATCTCGCGCTGGCCCAGGCGTACCTGATTGCCGGCCCGGTTCTTTCCTTCCGGGCGGCCTGCGGAGTGGATTCACACTTCGATTCCAATGGCCGCGTGCCGTGCGAGGGAGCGCGAACAACCGCTGCTGGAGTGAGCGGTGGGCTGGGGGTGCGCGGAGTCTCGGGTGCCCGGCTGGATTGGGTCGGGGAGGTTCGTCTGATGCGAGGCACGGTGACCGCCGGCGATGGAACCGTGCTTGCTATCAGCGCGGGCTTTCAGCGCCGCTGATCTCTTCCCACGTTCCCAAAACGGCGAAGGGCGCCGCAGCTCACGGCCTCGGCGCCCCGCCTCCTGCGATTCTCCGACCGAGACTCAGGGAGCGGCCGCAGCGGCCGACGCCGCGACGAGCACGGCGCGAATGGCGAGCACAGCCGGCGATGGCGTCTGCCCCGGCGGCGTCGCTGCGACCGCGGCGTTATACGCCTGCACCGCGGACACGACATTCTCGAAGCTCGGGGAAGTCCCCATCTGGCCAAGCGCCTCTGCGAGCGCGGTAGCCTGACCCGAGGACAGACCGGAGGCGGTGAGGGAGGTCGAGAGCGCCGAGACCGACCCCGTGCTGCCGGTGGCGAGAACGGCGCTGATCAGCGACCCTGTCGCCTGAGGAACGGCCACCGAACCGCCAGCGGGATTTGGAACGGAGATACTCCCCCCAGCGGGGGCGTTCCCGAGGGAACTTGCCGCACCAGAGACGGCAGCGCGCACCGGGGCCGAGGGCGACGTCGGGAGGGCAGCGGCGCCCCCCCCCGTCGCGGGGGGGCCGACCGGCGCCGTCGCGCCGGTCATGCCACCGCCGCCTCCGCCGGGTCCCGTGACATCAGAACCAGCACCCGGCGTCTGGGCCACCAGCGTACTCGCGGACAGAAGGAGGCTGATTCCGAAGAGCACACCGAGCCGGGAGTGAATGATGGAGCGGGTCATCAGTTGGGTCCTCACGGGAGGCGCGTCAACTCGACGCGACGATTTTTGGCGCGGTTCGCCGGGGTGTCGTTCGGGGCAATCGGCATCGACCGGCCGTAGGCCTTGACGACAAGCTGCTCGGCTGGGACACCGCGAAGCACAAAGTAGGCTTTCACTGCTTCGGCACGCTGTCGGGAGATCGTGACGTTCACCTCATCGGTCCCGATCTCGTCAGCGTGGCCACCGATCTCGACCCGTACTGAGGCGTCCGCCTTCATCGCGGCAACAAGTTCGTCCAGCCGGCTCCCCGCGCCTGGTAGGATGTTGCTCCGCCCGAAGCTGAAATTCGCCATCTCGATCTTCTCGTCTGGCACGATTTCCGCAAGACACCCGGCGGCGGTGACGGCACCGAGGAGTGGCGAGTTGGGGCAGGCGTCGACGTTGTTCGGGACGCCGTCCCCGTCGATGTCGTTGTTCTCCGGCGCAGGAACGCGACGCACGGGCTTCGGCGGCGCGACGGGGGTGGGCTGGACCGCCACCGGGGCCGCCGCAACTGGGGCTGCCGGAGCGGCCGGCTCCTCGGCCTTCGACGGCGTCGGCGCAGGCTCAGTCGACGGCACGAAGAGAGGCGCCGTCGGAATGGGTGTGGGCGATGGGGCCGCGGCGACCTCGCCACCCGACGTGGGATAAGCGGGACGCGGTCCAGATGCCCCGCCACGACGCGCAAAGATGCCGGACCAACTCATCCCCGCGCCGAGTGTGAACCGAATCCCATCCCCAGCGGTCCCAAGCACATCCACAAGGGCCGGAGAGATTGTGATGGGGAGCGAGCGGAACGGCGCGAACGACATCCCCAGATTCAGATCCTGACCGCTCCAGTCGGCGACGGCCGCCATCTTCGGCGACACACGGATGGCCGCGGAGAGAAAGTAGCCGAGGCCGTTCGTCCCCGCAGTGACGCGATCCTCAGACTGGAAGCGGCCGTTGCCGATTCCGCCGTTCCAAGTGATGGCGTTAAAGAACTCGCCCTGATTGAGCTGCTGCACCTTGGTGTACGCGACGTACACCGCAGGATCCGACTGCGCGGTGCCACTCAGGGAAACCCCCTCCAGCCCGATCGCGATTCCGGCCCCGCTAGGCAGGATTCGATGCAGCTTGGTGGAGCCGTACATCCGATCACCGAAACCGGAGCGTATCGTGGAAGCCGACGCGACCACGAGTTCTAGCCCGACCGCCCGCGCCGGGTCACCAAGGCCCATCCCCGCAGCCACGGAGCCGTCCTGCCCGCCGCCGTAGCGCGTGCTGGCCTGGTAGCCGCCACCCACGAAAAAGTCACCCCACTTCGGGCCGTACGCAATCGGCGACGCCGCCGTCGCACCGGGCTGCGCACGTCCCATCTCTGCCCCAATGGCAGGAGGGGTGGGAAGGGGAAGCTTGTACAAATCGAGGTTCACGCCTTGTGCCCGAGCGGACAGGGGCAAAGTGACCGCGATCATGGCGAACCGACGAATGGACTGGAGTCGCATCGAAAATCCCTCTGGAGGGTCTCCTGCAATTATCCACCTGTGTGCGGTGGAAGGCAAGGTGACGCAACGATCCCGCAACGCTCCATTGACTGCCCCCGGCTCGGCATTGATTCTTCCCTTCTGAGGAGATGTCGGGGCTCATAGCTCAGCGGTTAGAGCAGCGGACTCATAATCCGACGCGCGCAGGTTCGAATCCTGCTGGGCCCATCCGAACGACAGGGGTCAGGCGAAAGGGATCCGGGAGCAGAGCCCTTCCTCCGCCCTCCTGTAGCGCCCATATTTCGACGCATAATCCGGGCGCGTAGCTCAGCTGGTTAGAGCGCTGCTTTCACACAGCAGAGGTCGGGGGTTCGAGTCCCTCCGCGCCCATCAGGTCGGCCGAGTGCCTTCCGACATCGCCGTCTCAGCGGCCCACCGTGACCAGGAGCGCCACGGCGGAGATGAGGGAGCCCACGACGGCCCCGGAATTGCGATCCCACCATCCGCGGCGCCCGACGAAGAGCTGATCCCCCGAGCGGATCCCCAACGTCGTCACGGTCGCCTCGATCGGTGCCTCCGCCACGATCGTCACCCCCTCGCGCACCACGCGGACGCGACGCAGGTCGCCGTCGAGAGATGCCCCCTGCGCGAGGGCGATCGCACCGGCGATCGTGACCTGCGGGTCGAGGAGATGCAACCCCGCCAGGTTCACGTGGCCCAGCACCGTCACCCGACGCAATGGGGTCAGCTGCACCACGGGGAACCGCAGTTCACGCGCGTAGGCGGCGAGGAGTGAATCCCGAGCGATCCCCCAGGGGATCCCGGTGACGGTCCGCGCCCCGAGCAGCGGCAGGACCACGCCCCCACGATCGTCGCCCACGAATTGCCCTGTGAGCTCCTTCTCCGCGGCGATCTGGACGGCGATCACATCGCCGGGATAGAGCGTCACGCGGGTGGCCGCGGCGTCCTGGCCGTGGAGCATCGACGCCTCCGCACTCAGGGCGAGCAAGCCGACCAGGCATGCTCGCATCATCGACCGCACCCATCGGAACAGAGAGGCCTGCGTCATCATATGAGAAGAAGCTTAGCACATCGCCACCATCGTGCGCGAGTAATGACGTGACCTCGATCACCGCGAACCGTCGTTATCGCAGACCGCCGTGCATTGTGGTCCTCGGATCACACCTTTAGGTTCCCTCATCATGATGCGAGCGCTAGCGTGACGGACGGGACGCCGAAGTCGACCATCGCGGGCGAGACCCCCACGGCTCAGTGGCTCGCCGGGGCCGCGTCCCGTGGGCGGGCCGCCGTCGGTCGCGCCGTGATCGTCGGTCGCGCCACCGATGTCCCGCGCGCCCTGGAACACCCGGCGGTCGCCCCGGGCCGAAGCTTGGCCATCGCGGGGGTCGTG